>JAXDQB010000242.1:0-3535 GCA_034668065.1 Paraburkholderia sp. | reverse complement strand
CCTAGTTCCCCCGAAAACACTCACCTTAAGCCGATGATCGAGCTTAAGGGACCGGCGCCCGACGCGCTTATCAAGCCGCCCGCATTTCTCGGTGCACTGCCGCAGACGCCGTCGCCGCGCCCACGAGACGTTCCGCTAACCTTTTCGCGGCACATCGCACAGGCTTGCGCTGACGCCTTGGAGAATGTTGTCCTTCGTATCCTGCACGAACGCGACGGTTCGTAAATGCGTTCGGTTCCACTGCGCGGAGAGGCGCACCTGACGCAGTACTTTCACGCCGCCGTTCACCAGTGCGATTGGACCGAGCCAAACCCGAACCGCGTTGTCATGCGTTAGTGTTACGCCTTCGTTCTCTCCGCTTAGCACGTGCGAGACCAGCGCGTCTTCGGTGACGACGAGATACAGCGAGCCCTCCATCGCGGCATCGCGCGAAGTGACGCGAGCCTCCAACGTGAGGGTGCCCTCGCGCCCGAGATCTGAAGTTAGTTCGATGGTTACAGGAGCGGGTTTGGCGTTCGCCTCGCGCACAAGCGCAGGCAGCATCCCGCGCCACAACCGGATCTCCCTGCCATTGAGGAAGAATTGCGGCGTATAGATGACCGTGGCTTCGTGCGCCGCGGCAAGGTCTTGCTGCCTGGCGTCAAAAATCCTCTGTGCGAGCCCATCCTTCCATCCAAGCTCATCCCAGTAGGTGACGTGCAGCCCCAGCGCAATGACGTCGCCGGAACTCGTTTCGCGTGTCAACTGGCTTAGCTCGCGGTCAGCGGAGGGACAGCTTGAGCAGCCTTCGCTTGTGTACAGCTCGACGACTCCTGCGGTACGGGCAGCGCTCGTCACCGTGCAAGCTCCAGCAGCGTAAGCAGGCAACGCAGCGCACGATGCGTAGAACACAAGGAGGAGCCAAGCGACGGGCTTCATGCTTTCGGGCGATATCGATCGTAATCGTTGACGGGTTGCCGTTACTGCGCAATGTATTCGGGCGAGATACCCGCTCTGATTGGGCGATCTCATCGCTGGTTCATACCGATGTGATTCGCGCTTACAGCCTACGCCCCACGGATAGGATAATCCCGAAAAGGCTCACCTTGACGTCTACGCGCAGCGGAAATTTGACGAGAGCCTCCCAAAGGATCTGAAAATCGGCAGCCCTTGGGGCGATCCGTCCGATGATCAAAGAAGTCCCGAAAACACTCACCTTCTGCGTCCGTCGGATTCGCGCTAGTGTGTTTTCCCGCCAGGCTCGGGGGTGAAACGAGCGATTTAGCGCATGCCCTGCTGAGTCATGCCAGCGTTGAAAAGAGCAACGCAAAGGTGAGAATTTTCGGGACATCTCCTTTCTTTGTAGCCTCTGCATTTTGGAGGCCTGACTCAGGAATGCAGTCCGCATCGGCCATCTCCTGTAAATGCTCACCGTTGCGTCCATCACGTTCCGTTCCGTGCCGCGTGACCGAACCGAGCCATCAAAGCGCAGTCGGAAGCAAAATACCTCGACGCCAATCGGCAGTCCAAACGCTTTTATTAGGATCCCTATCGTTTTTGGCTGAAACCCGCTTGGCAAACACCGGTCATGTTCGGCTCCGGACGGCATGCCGCCAGACGCACGCGGCTTGGGGCTTCCAATTTATAGGGAGAGCAACTTGTCCGTACCGCCGCGCGGTCCTAAAACCGCACCCTCAATTGGAACCCGATTGTAAGGGGCAAATTTTGCGATGGTATCGGCGGCACAAGAATGAAGTTCGCGCCCACTCGCTTGTAGGTGATCATCACGATCGGCGCGGCAACCGGGCCGACCGTGCGGTCATGCCCGATTCCCCAGTTGCCGTAGTTGTATCCGGAGATAATGCCGCCCATCACGCCGAGCCCCACGAAGCCCCAATGCACGAACTCGGGGGCCCATACGCCACCCCCATACCAGGACGGACGCGAGAGCGAGTTTCGAAAGCCGCCTGCAGTCAACGCCCATTGCCGGTTGAGCCAGCACTCAACACCAAGACCCGGATTCAGGTCATCGAAAGATTGCTTCGGATGAACGTGATACGAGGCGATCATCGCATCGGCCCAAACACCGCCGCTACACCAGTCTGTGGCTTGCGCGTCTACCGGCGCACCGGCTCCCGTTGCCAGCAGCAGTCCGGTGCAAGCCGCACGCCGCACCCTTGCGCAGGCACCGGCTGCGATCATCCTTCGAAGGCGCATGTCCGCTCCATTCGCCAGCGATCCTGCCGGTGCTGCGTGGCCCACTCCCCAACCGCGATGCGAGTGCGATGTTCGTCGAGCATATGCTTGGGTCAGGAATCGAGCCAGCAAGATTGCAAGCTCAAATGCGACGGATGCTCCGGAGCACTCTCAAAGACCCAAATCCGACAAGCCCGGATGATCGTCGGGACGGCGCCCGAGCGGCCAGCGGAAAAGGCGGTCGCTTTCGAGTATCGGCAAATCGTTGATGCATGCGAAGCGGCGCGCCATGAGGCCGCGCTCGTCGAACTCCCAATTCTCGTTGCCGTACGAGCGGAACCAGTTGCCCGAATCGTCGTGCCACTCATAGGCGAACCGAACAGCGATCCGATTGCCGTCGTGCGCCCATATTTCCTTGATAAGACGATAGTCGAGCTCTTTGGCCCATTTGCGGCGCAGGAACGCGACAATTTGGTCGCGCCCCGTGACGAACTCCGCGCGGTTGCGCCATACGCTTTGCGGCGTATAAGCGAGCGCAACGCGCTCGGGCTCCCGCGAATTCCACCCGTCCTCCGCGGCGCGGACTTTGCGAACGGCAGTCTCATGCGTAAATGGCGGCAACGGCGGCCGGACTTCGTCTTGTTGATTCGATGTGAACATTGACCATCTCCTTGCGGTCAGGGTTGCAATACCTGCTTTGTTTTCGGTTGAACTCGCCGCGGCCCAGCCATCGTTGCGCCGAGCAGGCATTGCGCGGCCGCACGGGCGTCGCGCGCGGCGCTGGGTGCACCGCTCACCAGCGCAACGCCGATGGCGCCATCTATCAGAATCAGCAATTGCCGTGCAAGTGCCGCCGCACGCATGCCACAGCCTGTTTGCGCAATATGCTCTTCGCAAAGCGTCCGAACGAAGGCCAGCAAATCGGCCTTGTGCTCACGCGCGACGATACGAATAGGATCGTCCGAGTCGCCTATTTCCCCGGACGCATTAAGAAAGGCACAACCGTGAAAGCCGGGCGACGAAAACCACTCACGCAAGACGTCGAACATGCCGAGCAACTGTGCCCGCGGGGTGTTCCCACAGCGCCGCGTATTTCTTACGAACCAATTCATCCAGCGTTCATGACGACGGGCAAGCGCGGCGGCCACGAGCGCATCCTTTGATTCAAAATACGTATACAGACCCTTGCGCGTTGTTGAGGACTGCCGAACAATCGCATCGACGCCCGTCGCATGAATCCCTCCGGCATAGACGAGCGCTTCGGCCGCATCGAGCAAACGCTCGCGCACAATACGGTCATCCGAGGAAACGTTGACCGGATCAAAAGAAAATCGATTAAGTGCTGTCATTCCCGCGAATG
>JAXDQB010000241.1:0-6949 GCA_034668065.1 Paraburkholderia sp. | reverse complement strand
GAACTCGTCAGCTGCCACGAATCGGCGTTCGCGACCGCGAAGCTGAGCGTCGACGTTCCGAAGAAGGTGATCGTCGTCGGATTCGCCGAGATCGATGCGGTCGGCGCCGGCGTTCTGGCATTGCCATTTCGGCAAGGTGGCCGCGGCGTGGGCACTCGCGCTCCTAGCGCCGTTCGCCTTTGCGTTTGGGGCACATACCGCGCTCCATGTGCTCGCGCATGCGCTCGTTGCGGAGTACGTACCCTTCATCGTGCTTCTGGCGGCACTTTATACCATCGCGGGCGGCATATGCGTGCGCGGCAACCTGCATGGTTCGCCGAACGTGAACACGGCCATGCTCGCGCTCGGCACGCTGCTCGCAAGCGTGATGGGCACGACGGGCGCAGCGATGTTGCTGATTCGGCCGCTGCTGCGCGCAAATGACAACCGCAAGCATGTCGTGCACGTCGTCGTGTTCTTTATCTTCCTAGTGGCGAACGCGGGCGGCTCGCTGTCGCCGCTCGGCGATCCGCCGCTCTTTCTTGGGTTTCTGAACGGCGTGAGCTTCTTCTGGACGACGCAGCACCTGGCGTTGCCGATGCTTTTCGTCTGTGCGCTGCTCCTCGGGCTCTTCTATGCGCTCGACTGGTACTTCTATCATTGCCGCGAACCGGAAGCGGGGGAGCCGGAGGAGCGCGCGCAGTTTCTCGATCCGACGCCCGACACGCGTGGCCTCTCGATCGAGGGCAAGGCGAACTTCGTGCTGCTTGCGCTCGTGGTCGCTTTGGTGCTCATGAGCGGGCTTTGGAGGCCCGGCATCGAGTTCAACGTCTTCGGCACGCCCGTCGAATTGCAAAACGCGGTGCGTGACGTCGCGCTGATCGGGCTGGCATGTCTGTCGCTCGTGCTCACGCCGCGTTCGGCGCGCGTTGGCAACGCGTTCAACTGGGCGCCTATCGAAGAGGTGGCCAAGCTGTTCGCTGGCATCTTCGTGACCATCGCGCCCGTGATCGTCATGCTGCGCGCGGGTGCCGACGGCGCCTTCGGGGCCGTCGTCGGTTGGGTCACGGACGCGCATGGCAAGCCGATCGATGCAATGTACTTTTGGGCAACGGGGCTACTCTCGTCGTTTCTCGACAACGCGCCGACCTATCTCGTCTTCTTCAATCTGGTCGGCGGCGACGCGCAGACGCTCATGACCTCCGGTGCGACGACGCTTGCAGCGATTTCGGCCGGCGCGGTCTTCATGGGCGCGAATTCTTATATCGGCAATGCGCCGAATTTCATGGTGAAGTCGATGGCGGAATCGCGCGGCGTGCGTATGCCCAGTTTCTTTGCCTATCTTGGATGGGCCGGGGTGGTTCTCATGCCCGTTTTCCTGTTGACGACTTGGTTGTTTTTTCCCGGAGGCACGTAATGCAGAAGGTTCTGGTCGCACGCCCAATCTTTCCCGAGGTCATCGAAAGGCTCAAGCAGCATTTCGAGGTCGACTGGAACAACGGGCCCGTGCTCGCTCCTGACGAACTCGCACGCAGGCTCGCAGACAAGGACGGTGCGCTGACGGCCGGCGATCCGATCAACGCGGAGACGCTCGCGGCGGCACCGCGCTTGCGCGTGGTGGCGAACATGGCCGTGGGCTACAACAATTTCGATATTCCCGCGTTTAATGCGGTGAATGTGCTCGCAACGAACACGCCCGACGTGCTGAACGAGTCGACGGCCGATTTCGGCTGGGCACTGATGATGGCCGCCGCGCGTCGCATTGCGGAGAGCGAGCACTGGCTGCGTGCCGGGCAGTGGCGCGGATGGCGCCATGACGGTTTCCTTGGCGTCGACGTGTACGGCTCGACGCTCGGCATCATCGGCATGGGACGCATCGGCCAGGCGCTCGCACGTCGTGCGCGCGGCTTTGCGATGCGCGTTGTCTATCACAACCGCTCCCGTGTCGCACCGGAGATCGAGGCGGAACTGGGTGCCGAGTATCTGTCGAAAGAGGACTTGCTGCGGCAGGCTGACCACGTCGTGCTCGTCTTGCCTTATACGCCGCAGAACCATCATGCGATCGGTGCGGCCGAGCTCGCGCTGATGAAGCCGACGGCCACACTCACGAATATCGCGCGCGGGGGCATCGTTGACGACGCGGCGCTTGCCGCGGCATTGCGCGAGAAGCGCATTGCCGCCGCCGGGCTTGACGTGTTCGAGGGTGAGCCGAACGTGCATCCCGCGCTGCTCGAGGTGCCGAACGTGGTACTGACGCCGCATATCGCGAGCGCGAGCGACGCGACGCGCCGCGCGATGGCCAACCTCGCGGCAGACAATCTGATGGCGGCGCTCGGGGTTGGCCCGCGCGCCGGGCGGCCGCCGAGTCCGATCAACCCTGAGGTGCTCGGCAAGGCGCGCGCATGATGGCAATCTTGGCGAGCGCGCTCGCGGCCGCCGTTGTCGTTCTCTCGGTCGCGCTTGCGGTGGCGCTGCGCGGCCTCGCTCGTGTAAGCGATCGCACGGCGCTCGCCGAGTTCGGCGAGTGCATCGAGACGGCAGGGGAGAAGCAAGCACGGGCGTACGAGCGGCTCGAGCGCGAGCTGCGCGGCGAGATCGCCGAGACTGCGCGTTCGTCGCGGGCTGAATTGGGCGGCGGATTCGCGCAGTTTCAGCAGACGCTCGCGGCGCAGGTGACGAGCGTCGCGACGGTGCAGAACCAGCAGATCGACGGTTTCGCCGCGCGCCTCGCCCAGCTGAGCGAGACCAACGCGAAGCAGCTCGACGCCATGCGCGAGAGTCTGCACCGTCAGGCCCTCGAGGCGCGCGAGGAGCAGGGCGCAACGCTCAAGCGTTTCGGCGACACGCTGGCGCAACAGCTCGCTCAATTGATCGAGGCGAATGACCGCCGTTTCGGTGAAGTGCGCGCGACGCTCGAACAGCGTCTGAAAGATATCGAGGCGAACAACGCGACGAAGCTCGAGGAGATGCGCCGCACCGTCGACGAAAAGCTCCATGCCACGCTGGAGCACCGTCTTGGCGAGTCGTTCAAACTCGTCTCGGACCGGCTCGAGCAAGTCCATCGGGGCCTGGGCGAGATGCAGACGCTCGCCGCCGGCGTCGGCGATTTGAAGAAGGTGCTGACCAACGTGAAGACGCGCGGCACTTGGGGCGAAGTGCAACTCGAGGCGCTGCTCGAGCAAATACTCACGCCGGATCAATATGCGAAGAACGTGGCGACGGTGCCGAAAAGCACGGAGCGCGTCGAGTTCGCGATCAAGCTGCCGGGCCGCACTGCGAGCGGCAACGGTAGCGGCGAGAGTGCCGGGGCTACCACGCCGATCTGGCTGCCCATCGACGCGAAGTTCCCGCGCGAGGACTACGAGCGGCTCATCGACGCACAAGAGCGCGCCGATCCCGTAGCCGTCGACGAGGCGTCGCGAGCGCTGGAAGCACGCGTGCGCAGCGAGGCGCGTACGATTGCCGAGAAGTACGTCGCACCGCCGCATACCACCGATTTCGCGCTGCTGTTTTTGCCGACGGAGGGCCTTTACGCCGAGGTACTGCGCCGGCCGGGTCTAACGGATCAGTTGCAGCGCGACTATCGCGTGACGATAGCCGGGCCCACCACGCTTACGGCACTCCTCAACAGTCTGCAGATGGGTTTCCGCACGCTTGCGATCGAAAAGCGTTCGAGCGAAGTGTGGCAGGTGCTCGGTGCGGTGAAGACCGAGTTCGGCAAGTTCGGGGACGTGCTGGCGAAGACGAAGTCTCAACTGGAGACAGTCACGCGCTCGATTGAAGCCGCGGAGCGTCGCACGCGGGTGATGAGCAGCAAGCTACGCGAGGTCGAGGCGTTGCCCGGGGATCAGACAGAAGGGCTGCTCGGCGATGCCTGCTTGAATCTTCAAGAACCGGAGGTTTAAAACCGGGGGGGAGCCGCCCGAAGCGGCGGCCCCCGTATTCGGCGTCGAGTGGCTTGTGTTGCTGTGTTGCTGTCTTAATTGCCTTCGTTACTTTCTTGCTTTCTTCTACTGGGACGTGTCCCGACTCCGTCCGATCAGGCGTCTTGCGCGAGCTGCAGGAGGGCGTCGTCGGTGACGCGGACTATCCGCCAGTCTGGCAAGACCGTTGCACCCATCTTCTTATAGAAATCGATGGCGCGCTGGTTCCAGTCGAGCACCGACCATTCGAACCGGCCGCAACGGCGTTCGACGGCGATGACCGCCAGGCGCCGCAGGAGTGCCGTCCCGAGTCCACTGCCGCGCAGCGCGGGCTGCACGTAGAGGTCCTCGAGATAAAGGCCGCGGCGGCTCAAAAACGTCGAAAAATTATGGAAGAAGAGCGCGTAGCCAACAATCCGGCTGTCTCGTTCGGCCACCAGGGCCTCGGCTGAGGGGCGCGTGCCGAAAAGCGCTTCGCGCAAAGTCTCCTCTGTCGCCACGAACAGATGCGCGAGCTTTTCAAATTCGGCCAATTCGCGCATGAGCGCGAGCATGGCGCCGACGTCGCCCGGTTCGGCCGTGCGAATCTCGCTCATCAGGCTTCCTCCGGCACATCGGAAAGCACGACTTCAATGCCGCCAAAACGCGAGGCGACCCAGTTGTACGCGTGGCAGGCAATCCAGAGCAGGACGAAACCGAGGATTGCGTTCAACAACAGCGCGCTGAAGATCGTGCTCAATTCGACTGAACCGTATTTGATGAATGCGACGAGCATCCCGAGCAAGACGATGGGCACGCTGAAGGTCAGGTAGACAAGAATTAGCGCTTTAGCTGTCTGACCCGGCGCGATCGACGAGATTTGTTTTTTCATGTGCAAGAAGCCCCCGTAAGAGACGATTACCTCAATTCGTTAGTCAGATGAGCCCTTCGAAGGGCATGATGTCGACCCGCTCGCCAGCGGCGACGTGACCTTGCTCGTGTGCAAGCACGATGAAGCAATTTGCTTCGCTCATCGAACTCAGGACACCCGAGCCTTGGGAGCGTGTTGGCGCGACCTGCCACGCTCCATCGGCTTGCCGTGTGGCGATGCCGCGCTGATATTCGGTGCGGCCCGCGCGTTTTTTGATTGTCGCGCTGGCAATCGCCGTCAATTGCAGCGGCGCGGGGGCGAGCGCGCCCGCCATTGCGAGCAGCGCCTCCCGCACGATCTGATAGAACGTCGTCATCACGGCCACGGGATTGCCGGGCAACCCAAAATACAGAGCGGGGCGTTCCTGGCTATTGCGCCCACTTTCCGCGCTCGGCCATAGCCGGCCGAACGCGAGCGGGCGGCCCGGCCGAATGGCGAGCTGCCAGAACGCCACGTCGCCGAGCGTCTCGAACATGCGACGCGTGAAATCGGCTTCGCCGACTGATACACCGCCCGAGCTCAGCACGACATCGGCGCTTTGCGCCGCCGAGCGGAATGCGGCTTCGAGTGCGGCCGGCTCGTCGCGGACGATGCCGAGGTCGAGCGCCTCGAAGTTCAGCCGTGCAAGCATCGCCGAAATCGTGTAGCGGTTGCTGTCGTAGACACAGCCTGCTTCGAGCGGCTCGCCAATGGAACGCAATTCGTCGCCCGTCGAAAAGAACGCGACGCGCAGGCGGCGGCGCACCGCCACCTCCGAGATCCCGAGCGAGGCGACGAGACCGATGTCGGACGGACGCATGATGCGTCCTGCGTGCAACGCCGGGCGTCCGCGAGCGAGGTCTTCACCGGCTCGCCGACGGTTCGCACCGCGTTCGAGGTGCCGGGGGGCGTCGAAGGCGATTCGTTCGCCGCTGCGCGTGACGAACTCCTGAGGGACGACCGTGTCGGCTCCCGGCGGCATTGGCGCACCCGTCATGATGCGCACGCATTGGCTCGGCGCGAGCGTGCCGATGAACGGGTGGCCGGCGAAGGCCTCGCCAGCAACGTCGAGCATGAGCTGCGCCCCGCCCGCACCATCGGCGTTTGATTGTTCATCGAGCACGCCACCGTCGAACGCGTAGCCGTCCATCGCCGCATTGTCGTGGGCGGGCACATCAATGGGTGACATCACGTCCTCGGCCAGTACGCGATCGAGAGCCGCGCGCAATGGGACGCGCTCGATGGTTGCCACCGGTTGGATCCAGCGACGTATGACGGCTTGGGCGGCGCTGACCGGCAAGGCCTGCGATTCGTGGCCGGTTATGCAGTTGGAGATGTTGTCGGACGTTGTCATTGATAATCCAGACGCCGCGCGCTTATAGGAACATGTCTTACATGAGCCGCGAGCGTATCTCGGAAAGGAGCCCCGCTGAGGGACCGGCGTTTGCTTAGGATTCGCGCCCCAATGCGCCGCTGCCTGCGGGGGCGTGCTCGAGCTCGGCGAGGTCCGGCAAAGAGTTGGCATTGTAAAACGCGTGTTCGTCGGCAAAGTCGACTTCGGCGTTGATGTGGCGCGCGTACCACGTGCGGACCTTGCGCTCGCCGCGAGCGAGAAAGGCGGCGAGGTCGTCGGCAAGCGTGGTGCGCAGCAACGCGAACACCGGATGCAGCGACGAATGGCCGTTCTCGTCGCGCGTGACGACGGTCGCGATATCGGCGTGTGCCGCATCCAACGCGCCGGCGAGCCGCTGCGCAAGGTCGAACGGCACGTTCGGCGCGTCGCAGGGAACGCACAGCAGGAGCTCCGTGCGGGCTGTGCGCAGGCCGGCGAGGATGCCGGCCAGCGGACCGGGGAAATCGTCGGATGCGTCCGAAACGACGCGCGCACCGAACGGTGCGCCCAGCGCCGCGTAAGCGTCGAGGTTGCGGTTGGCGCTTATGAGGAGGGTTTGTGTCTGCGGGGCGATTCGCCCTGCGACGTGCCGCGCGAGCGCGTCGCCGCGCAACGGCTGAAGCCCTTTGTCGAGGCCCCCCATGCGTGTACCTCGCCCGCCGGCGAGGATGAGCCCCGTAATGCGCGTGCGAGTGACCGATTCCATAGGAGAAGCGCGGCTATCCGCCGATATACGACATTTCGATCCGCGTCCCCGCTTCGCCC
>JAXDQB010000240.1:0-5629 GCA_034668065.1 Paraburkholderia sp. | reverse complement strand
CTTTTCCTTCTCCGGTCCCTCGTCGGTTTCGTCGTTTGCTTCATCCTTCGTTCCTCGGTCGATCGGCCGTGGCGCGCCGCTGAGTTTATTGGCCGCCGCGACGCTGGCGAGCGCCGTCGCGAGCTACTCGAGTGTTGCGTCCGCGCAGGTCCCGCCGCCTGCCGTATTGGCGCGCTCGTGGGTGCTCGTCGATGCAACGAGCAATCAGGTGCTTGCCTCGGGCAACGCTGACGAGCGAGTCCAACCGGCTTCGCTCACGAAGCTGATGACGGCATACCTCGTTTTCGAGGCGCTGCAGACGAAGAAGATCTCGATGGAACAGATCGTGACGCCGAGCAGTGCAGTGCGACGCGTAGGCACCGACGAGTCACGGATGTTCATCGAGGCTGACAAGCCCGTGACCGTGCACGATCTCGTCTACGGCATGATCATTCAGTCGGGCAATGACGCGGCGATTGCACTCGCCGAGCTTGTCGGCGGCACCGAAGCGCATTTCGTCGACATGATGAATGCCGAGGCGCAGCGGCTTGGCATGAAGGGCACGCATTACGCGGACGTGAACGGGATGCCCGATCCGCAGCATTACACGACCGCGGCCGATCTCGCGACGCTGTCGGCCCATATGATTCGCGACTTCCCCGAGTACTACAGCATCTTCTCCGTGAAGGAATTCACCTACAACAAGATCAAGCAGCCGAACCGTAACCGTCTGCTGTGGCTCGACCCGACCGTAGACGGGTTGAAGACGGGACACACGGAGGCGGCCGGCTATTGCCTGATCGCGTCCGCGAAGCGTCCGCTGGCGGGTACGCCTGACGGATCGCGTCGCCTCGTGAGCGTGCTGATGGGTGAGACGAAAGAGCGCGACCGCGTGCAGGACGGCATGAAACTGCTGAACTACGGCTACAGTGCCTACGATACGGTGCGCCTTTACAAGGCCAATCAGGCCATTCAGACGCAGCGCGTCTACAAGGGCGCGGCCGACAGTGTGCAGGTTGGCGTGAAGAGCGATCAGTACATCACCGTCCCGCGCGGCTTGGGCGACAAAATCAAGCCGCAGGTCACGCTGAACTTGCCGTTGATCGCGCCGATCGCCAGCGGGCAGCAAGTCGGGACCGTGCAGATCGCGGCCGATGGCAAGACGCTCACGCAGTTGCCGATCGTCGCGTTGCAGCCAGTGCCGCAGGCCGGCATCTCGGGTCGCATCTGGGATTCGCTGATGCTGATGTTGAACAAGAAGTGACGCCTTGGCGACGGTGGAGCAATTGCAAATGAGTCCGGTCAACGAATCGCTGATTGAATTTCCGTGCGACTTTCCCATCAAGGTCATGGGCAAGGCGCACCCCGATTTTTCCGACACGATCGTGAGCGTCGTGCGCCAGTTCGACGCGAACTTCGATGCAACGCGTATGGAGACGCGGCCGTCGAGCGGTGGCAACTATGTCGGCCTGACGGTCAGCGTGCGCGTCGTGAGCCGCGAGCATCTGGACGACATTTATCGGGCGCTCTCGGGGCATCCGATGGTATCGGTGGTGCTGTAACGCTGATTACGTGAGGTTTGTTCGGGGCGGCGCGCTGCCCGCGCCACCCGAGCGGCGCGCACCTATCGGCCGCTAGTGCCGCTGAGCTGGCCGGCTTCGGGAGCGCCTTTGCACATTCCCGAGCAGGTCCGCGCATAGAGCGCGCGAAATCCTTCCACCTCCGCGAAGATCCAATTGCGAAAGGCCTGCACTCGCGGGCTCGCGACGAGCGGCGGCGGGCAGACGAAGTAGTAGCTCGCAAGGCTCGTTGCGTCGATATCGAACAGGCGGACCAAATGTCCCGCGGCGATTTCGTGCATCGCAATCGAGCGCCGCACAAGCGCGACACCCTGACCCTCGATGGCCGCCTGCAGCAGGTTCGACGAATCCAGATAGAGCACCCCGCGCCGCGGTTCGCCGAGCTTCTGGATGCCTGCGGTTTCGAACCACGGGCGCCACAGCTCGTCGGAACGCAACAGCTGAACGTTCGCCAGATCGGCGGGTGTCCGAGGTAGTACGCCGCCGTTGAGCGTGGGTGCGCAGGCCGGAAAGAACACTTCTTCGAGCAGCGGTTCCACGTGCAAGTCCGGATATTTGCCGAGGCCGAAGCGGATTGCCACGTCCACGTCTTCGCGCGAGAAGTCGGTCAGTGCATTTGTCGATACGAGCTCAAGATCGATTTGAGGATTGTGCTCGATGAAGCTGCCGATGCGCGGCGTGATCCAGCGCGCCGAAAACGACGATGCCGACGACACCACGAGACGCCGCTCGCGCTCGCCCGCGCGGACGTCTCGCGTGGCATCAGCAAGCGCCATTAGCGCGGCGCGCACTTCCTTCGCAAAGCGGCGGCCCGTCTCCGTGAGGCGCACGCGCTTGCCGTCGCGAGCGAAGAGGGCGCTGCCGAGCTCGGTTTCGAGTGCTCGTATCTGATGGCTCACGGCGCCGTGCGTGACGAACAATTCATCGGCCGCGCGCGAGAAGCTTTCGTGCCGGGCAGCGGCCTCGAAGGTGCGCAATGCGTTGAGCGGGGGCAGTTGCCGTAGGTCCATTGTGAATTTCGCTCACATACGGGTGAGAAATGATCGTTTTACGCCGAGGACCGGCGTACCTAGGATTCTAGGCATCAGCGGCACTCCTGGCGAGGCGATCATGAGAGAAATCTCTTCAAGCATTACGTTCGAAATTGAACCGGGCGAAACGGTTCCGATGATGATTTCGCACAGCACGCGGCTCACGGTCGAGGGTGCACCGGTCTGGGTCACGCGCAGCAACGATGTCGAGGACTACTGGCTTCATGCCGGCTCGTCCCTGCATTTACGGCGCGGCGAGCGGCTCTGGCTGAGCGTTGACGGTGACAAGCCAGCGCGCCTGGGCTTCGTCGCACCTCTGGCGCGCAGCGCGCTCGCGCGCGACGTGGCCGTCGCCCTTGCGGAGCGGCTCCGCATGCGCTGGCCTGGCGGCTGGCGGGCGGTCTGAGCAAGAGAATCGCGCGGGAGCGGCCCCTCCCGCGCCGCTCCTGCGATTCCGGTAAACTGCAGCAATCATGTGTGCCGAGTTACTCTCCGAACCGCTTTCCCAACCGCCCGCCTCGCCGTCGATCTCGTCCGGCGAAACGTCGGCCGTCCCGGAGCTCGAAGTGTCCCCGCGCCGCGCCCATCCGCGCGAACGGATCGCCCCTGGTCTGGAGCTGATCTGGCGTGGGCTTGAACCGTACGAGACGAGCTTCGCCGAAATGCGTGCGTTCACCGAGGCCCGCGCCGGCGAGACGGCCGACGAGATTTGGCTCGTCGAGCATCCACCTGTTTTTACACTCGGGCAGGCCGGCAACCCCGCCCATCTGCTCGCGGCCGATTCGGCAATTCCGCTCGTCAAGGTTGACCGTGGCGGTCAAATTACATATCACGGTCCCGGCCAGGTTGTTGCCTACCTGCTACTGAATCTGAAACGGCGCGGCTTGCTCGTTCGCCAGCTCGTGACGCTGATCGAGGACGCCGTGATCGAGACCCTCGCGGCGTATAATCTGGCCGGCGAGCGCCGCGCAGGGGCCCCTGGCATTTATGTGGGGATTGGGCCGAACCCTGGGCCGAACCCGGGGCCGAACGCGGATGCGCACGTGGGCGCGAAGATCGCGGCGCTCGGCCTGAAAATTCGTAACGGATGCAGCTATCACGGCGTGAGCCTGAATGTGAAGATGGATCTGCAGCCGTTTCTGGCGATTAATCCGTGCGGCTACGTGGGGCTCGAAACGGTCGATATGGCGACGCTGGGCGTCGCCGCCGCCTGGGACGAAGTCGCGCGAATGCTGACTGCTCGTCTTGCGGCAAACCTTGAAGGCGCCCTCGCGCATCGTTCACCGATTGGACCTGGACCTACCGAATGACTGACGTTACTGCCCGCCAGAACGGGTCGGCCGCCCCGAGCGCTGCCGATGTGTCGCAAGCCCCGGCCGCGTACGACGCGACTGCCAAGCAGAAGTCTCAAGCCAAAACGGCGCGCATTCCCATCAAGATCGTGCCGCTTGAGAGGCTCAAAAAGCCCGAATGGATCCGCGTGAAGGCCGCCACGGGCAGCTCGCGTTTCAACGAGATCAAGCAGATCCTGCGCGAGCACAACCTGCACACGGTTTGCGAGGAGGCAAGCTGTCCGAACATCGGCGAATGCTTCGGCAAGGGCACGGCGACGTTCATGATCATGGGCGACAAATGCACGCGGCGCTGTCCGTTTTGCGATGTCGGCCACGGACGCCCTGATCCGCTCGACCAGGAAGAGCCGCTTAACTTGGCGCGCACGATCGCCGCGCTCAAGCTCAAGTACGTGGTGATCACGAGCGTTGATCGCGACGATCTGAGAGACGGCGGAGCGGGGCACTTTGTAGAATGCATCCGCAAGGTGCGAGAGCTTTCGCCCGAGACGCGCATTGAGATTCTCACGCCCGATTTTCGCGGCCGGCTCGATCGTGCGCTGTCGATTCTGACGAGTGCGCCGCCCGATGTCATGAACCATAACCTCGAAACGGTGCCCCGCCTTTACAAGGAAGCGCGGCCAGGATCCGATTACGCTCACTCGCTGAAGCTGCTCAAGGATTTCAAGGCGCTGCATCCGGAGGTGGCGACGAAGTCGGGGCTGATGGTCGGGCTCGGTGAAACCGAGGAAGAGATTTTGCAAGTGATGCGCGATATGCGCGCGCACGACGTCGAGATGCTGACGATCGGCCAGTATCTGCAACCGTCCGAGCACCATTTGCCGGTGCGCGCCTACGTTCATCCCGATACGTTCAAGATTTACGAGGCCGAGGCGTATGCGATGGGCTTTACGCACGCGGCCGTCGGCGCGATGGTGCGCTCGAGCTACCACGCCGATCTTCAGGCGCAAGAGGCGGGTATTGTGTTGTGATCAATCAGAAGTAAACGAGAAAAACAGTAATAAGTTGGAAAAATCAGTTGGTGCTGATTGGTTATCGAGTTGGCAGATAGCCGAGATATTCGAAAAATAAGGCCACTTTCGCAAGAAAGTGGCCTTATCATTTATGGCTTTGCATCGGCACCGGAACCTCGGAAGGTTACGCCATCGATTACCGATCCGGTGCAGATTGACCAGAATCCTCTTCTGCCTGAGCCCACTCGTTTGGCTCAAGAATGGCGTTGGAAGTCCCGAGTAAGGGGCTGATCGTATTGCATGAATGTGGCGTGGGGATCATCACTTCGCTTCACCCCCTGGCTCGTCCCGCTTTTCGGATTCGCTTTGATTGCCATTCCGGTTTCCCGGAATAGCGTGTTTCCCTCGGCGAATCATTCCCTTAAAAATCAACGCAGTAGCGCGATCGTCGCATTGGCATCGACCTTGCAAACGACCGGCCCATAGCCGAGCGGCACGATCCGCTCGAATCATTAGCAAGAGCAAGGAGACATCCCATGCCCCGCCTCAAGAAACCGTTTTATCGAATCCTCTACGTGCAGGTGATCGCGGCGATCATTGCAGGGGTTGCGCTCGGCCATTATGCGAGCGCACTCGCCATTGATATGAAGCCGCTGGGCGATGCGTTCATCAACCTCGTCAAGATGGTGATCGGGCCGATCATCTTCTGCACGGTCGTCACCGGCATTGCCGGC
>JAXDQB010000239.1:0-4077 GCA_034668065.1 Paraburkholderia sp. | reverse complement strand
ATCCATTACGGCCTGGCGGCAGGAATTCAGGCATTCCACGACAGCGGCCTGGACATGGCGCAAGCTGACGCAGAACGCATCGGCGTTGTGGTCGGCTCGGGCATCGGCGGTCTGCCAATGATCGAGATTACGCAGACCGAGCTGCTCAATCGCGGCCCGCGGCGCATTTCGCCGTTCTTCGTGCCGGCCTCGATCATCAACATGATCTCGGGGCACCTGTCGATGAAGTTCGGTCTTAAAGGTCCGAACCTCGCAATTGTCACAGCCTGCACGACGGGTTTGCACTGCATCGGCGAGGCGTCGCGGCTGATTGAATATGGCGATGCGGACGTCATGCTCGCGGGCGGCGCGGAATCCACCGTCTCGCCGCTCGGCCTAGGCGGCTTTGCGGCGGCGCGTGCGCTCTCGCAGCGCAATGACGACCCGGCGACGGCAAGCCGTCCATGGGATAAGGATCGTGACGGATTCGTGCTCGGCGAGGGCGCGGGCGTCATGGTGCTCGAAGAGTACGAGCATGCGAAGGCGCGCGGTGCGAAGATCTACGCGGAAGTTGCCGGCTACGGCATGAGCGCCGACGCTTACCATATGACCGCTCCGCTTGAGGACGGCGATGGCGCGCGCCGCTGCATGCATGCCGCGCTGCGTAATGCCGGCGTCAACGCCGATGAGGTCGACTACGTCAACGCGCACGGCACATCCACGCCGCTCGGCGATCTGGCCGAAACGGTCGGTATCAAGTGTGCGCTGGGCGAGCAGGCGAAGCGAGTCGTCGTGAATTCGACGAAGTCGATGACGGGCCACCTTCTCGGCGGCGCGGGCGGCCTCGAGTCGGTGTTCACCGTGCTGGCTGTGCATCACCAGATCTCGCCGCCGACAATCAACATCTTCGAGCAGGATCCCGAGTGCGATCTCGACTACTGTGCCAATACGGCCCGGGAGATGAAGATCGACGTCGCGTTGAAGAACTCGTTCGGGTTCGGCGGCACGAACGGGACGCTCGTGTTCAAGCGCTTCTGATTCGCTTGGCAGACGCGTCGCGGCACATCGCTCTGCGGCACTCAATCGCTGTGCGTGCGGCCACGCTCGCATTCGCGATAGTCGCCGCGCTGGCGGTTCACTGCGTTATCGCGCCGCGAGGTGGCAATGCGGCCGCCGCCGCGCTGGCCGCGGCGACCTTCGCGGCGCTGGCGCTCGCGGCGCTCGCCCGCGAGCGGCGGCAGCCCGTGGCGCTTTGCCTCGAACCCGACGGCATTGCGGCCCTCGGCCGTTCAGGCGGGCTCCTTCTGCGGGGCCGTATCGCCGGTTGCGCGCAATGGGCGGACCGGCTCCTCTTGATTGCGGTCATGCCGCACGGCGGCACGCGTGCCGCGTCGTTCGTTGTCGCGGCCGATGCGCTTCCCGCCGAGGCATTTCGCGAATTGGCCGTGCGTGCGAGGTATGCCGCGCGTTGATCTGTAACAGCGGTAACCGAGGTTACAGGTTCAACCGGCATGGCGCGTTGAAGGGGACGCTACAATAGCGGTCCGCGACGCGCCCCCAAGTTAACGGACCTATCAGGTGAGCGAAAAAGAGATTGACCAGGTACTGGTCGAGCGTGTGCAGAAAGGCGACAAAGCCGCGTTCGAGCTCCTGGTCTCCAAATATCATCGCAAGATCATTCGGCTGATCTCGCGCCTGGTGCGCGACCCGGCCGAGGTCGAGGATGTGGCTCAGGACGCGTTCATCAAGGCGTACCGCGCGCTGCCGCAGTTTCGCGGCGAATCGGCGTTCTATACGTGGTTGTACCGAATCGCGGTGAACACGGCGAAGAACTATCTCGCCACTCAAAGCCGGCGCGCGCCGACATCGACGGAAGCGGATGCGGAGGAAGCTGAAACTTTCTCCGACGCCGATCAACTAAGGGATATCAACACGCCCGAGTCGATGTTGATGAGCAAGCAGATCGCACAAACGGTCAATGCTGCGATGGCGCTGCTGCCGGAAGAACTACGCGTTGCCATCACTCTTCGGGAAATCGAAGGTCTGAGCTACGAGGAAATCGCTGAAATGATGGGGTGCCCGATTGGCACCGTGCGGTCACGTATTTTTCGTGCGCGCGAGGCGATTGCGGCAAAATTGCGTCCGTTGCTCGACACTCCGGAAGGCAAGCGTTGGTAGAACCGCAGGCTCGCGCCGCCTTTTGCGACGGACAATCGAGGCTACGGGCGGTGTCGGGCACGGTCAGATTACGGGGTATTGCAAGATGGGGAGCGCCATGGGGTCGGTTTCGAAGGAATCGCTGATTTGCTCGCCAGGCGAGCGTTTATCCGCCTTTATCGACGGCGAATGGTTCAACGAGCCGGGACATGCCGACGGCCTCGTTGCCGGGTTGACCGGCGCGGACCGGCTAGCCTGGTCCGAATATCACCTGATCGGCGACGCATTGCGCTCGGATGATCTGGCGGGCCATCCTGCGGCGAGTAACGCGTTCTTGCGCGTTCTTGCCGCGCGGCTCGAAGCCGAGCCGCATCTGCTCGCGGCAGCGCCTCCGCCGGCTTCGCGCGGCAAATCGGGGCGTCTGTCGCTCTTCGGGCGCCGCGTGGTGCCGGGCTTGGCGATAGCGGCGGCCGCTGCCACACTCACCTGGATCAGCGTCCCGCAACTGCAGCGCGTCGACTCACCGTCCGCTCTGCGGACCGCCGCAGTGGCGGTTCCGCACGATCCGGTGCAAACCGTTGCAATGGCAGGGGCGCCGAACTCCTCGGGTGCGGGCGAAGTCAACATCATTCGCGATGCCCGTCTTGATCAATATCTCGAAGCGCACCAGCAGTTTGCGCAGCAGCCTATGGTGCCGGATTCGGCGCCGTTCATCCGCGCAGCCGCGCTGACTTCGCAGGGCCAATAGACTGATGGCACCATCGGGGGTAAGGCGCATCGCCCTATGGCGGCTGCTGCCGGTCTCGCTGCTCTATGCGGTCGCGCTGCTGTCGGCAGCGCCCCAGGCGATGGCGCAAGCGGCCGGCAGTGCCCGCGCGAATGAGCAGGCGGTGAGCCGGCTTGGTCAGATCCCGCGCGCCGCGCAGCAGGAGAATTACGAAGGCGTTTTCGTCTACCAGCGCGGCACGTTCGTCCAATCGTCGCGCATCGCTCATTATGCGACTCGCGGCGGCGAGTACGAATCGCTCGAAAGTCTCGACGGCAAGCCGCGTAAGCTGCTTCGTCACGACGACGATCTCTACACTTTCGTGCCCGAGCGGCATCTGTGCTTTGTCGAAAGACGTCAGAATCGCGACGCCTTCCCGGCCCTGCTGAGCGAGACTGCACAACAGGTACTCGCAGTCTATGAGCCGAAAATGCTCGCCCCCGACCGCGTGGCCGGTATGGACGCCCAGGTGATCGAACTCGATCCGAAGGACGGCTATCGCTTCGCCTACAAGCTTTGGACCGAAGCAAAAACGGGGTTGCTGCTGCGTGCGCAGACGCTCGACGGGAGCGGGCAGGTGCTTGAGCAGATCTCATTTTCGCAGTTGGAAATCGGCATCCCGGCACAGAAGGGGCCCATCGCGGCCGGCATTCGCAATACGGCGGGCTGGACGCTCGTGCGTCCGCCGGTGGAACCGGTCGACATGGAGGCGCAAGGCTGGCTTCTCGATCCCGAAGTGCCGGGTTTTCACAAGGTTCGCGAGGTGCGCCGGCCGATGGCCGCGCGCCAGGCAGGCGATCCGCCAATCCCCGTCGATCAGGCCGTCTTCTCTGACGGGCTGTCGACGATCTCCGTCTTCGTCGAACCTGCCGAAAACAACTCGCGCAAGGAAGGGGCAGGCAACAGCGGTGCCACCCATGTGCTCGTCACGCGCCACGGGGATTATTGGATTACCTTGCTAGGCGAGGTTCCTCAAGGCACACTGCAGCTATTCGCATCTGCCATAAAATACAAGGCCGTGAAATAGTCGTTCAAGCCCTTTGAGCCGTTCCTGCCCCTTGAATTATTCCGGTCGTTTTGGTCGTTGGCTCGGTCGCGCTTGGCGCGCTTTGCATGCTTCGCACGATTGGCCGCATTTCGAAAGCCTTTGGGTCACCGTTCCGGTCCACGCTTGG
>JAXDQB010000238.1:0-6074 GCA_034668065.1 Paraburkholderia sp. | reverse complement strand
CGACACGAAGCCGGGCACGCAAGCGACAGTAACCGTTTGGCGCAAAGGCCGTACGACCGTTCTGCCGATCATCGTCGTCGCCACGCCGTCGGACAAGATGGCCAAGGTGGGCGAGCGCCCGGCTCCGCCGCCGAAGGCGCAGCCGCGCAACCCGCTCGGCGTGACGGTCCGCGACATTTCGCCCGATCAGAAAAAGGCGCAGAACCTGCATGGCGGCGTGGAGGTGCAATCGGTCGAAGGGCCGGCCGCGCGCGTTGGGCTGGAGAAGGGCGACATTATCTTGCGCATTGGGGTCACCGACGTCGCGAGCGCGAAGGACTTCGATCACGCTGTTGCGCATCTGGACCCACAGAAGACTGTGGCGGTACTCGTGCGGCGCGGCGATGACACGCAGTTCGTGCCGATGCGGCCGCGCGTGGCGATGGCGCAGGAATGATGGGGGCATCTCAGCCGGGGACACCTCAGCCTGGCACTCGCGGTGCTGCGGTGCGGCTGACGCTTTACGGGCGCGCGTGGTGTCACCTCTGCGAGGAAATGCTGGCCGCGCTCGAGCCGCTCGCCGCCGAGTTCGGGGCGAGTGTCGACAGGGTCGACGTCGACGCCGACCCGGCACTCGTGGCTCGCTATGACGAACTGGTGCCGGTTCTTGTCTGCGAAGGCGTCGAGTTAAGCCGTTATCGGCTTGATGCGGAGCGCGTACGTGCCGCGCTGGCTTCGCGATGAAAGCGGTTTTAGCTGCGTGCGTGGGCGCACTTTGATTGCTCGCACGTGGCGCCACTCGGGCGGGCAGAGTCGGCTCGAATGCCCGAGTTTGGGCGCCGATGCCCCCGTCGGCGATGGCGCGAAACGCTGGGCCTGCCGAAATCCGCCGTGGGCAGGCCATTTCGGCTAAAATAGCCCCGATTTTTACATATTTACGAGGCGTGCTCCGCAGTAGTTCGAGCGCGCCTTTTTCGCTTCGATGGACGGCTGAAGCACTGAATGAATCATATTCGCAATTTTTCAATTATTGCCCACATCGACCATGGCAAGTCGACGCTCGCCGATCGCATCATTCAGATTTGCGGCGGCCTGTCCGACCGCGAAATGGAATCGCAGGTGCTCGACTCGATGGACCTCGAGCGCGAACGTGGCATTACCATCAAGGCCCAGACGGCGGCGCTCAGCTATCGCGCGCGTGACGGCAAGGTCTACAACCTGAACCTCATCGACACGCCGGGGCACGTCGACTTCTCCTACGAGGTCAGCCGCTCGCTCTCCGCCTGCGAAGGCGCGTTGCTCGTCGTGGATGCGAGCCAGGGCGTCGAAGCGCAGACGGTCGCCAACTGCTACACGGCAATCGATCTCGGCGTCGAGGTCGTGCCTGTGCTCAACAAGATCGACCTGCCTGCGGCGAATCCCGAAAACGCGATCACCGAGATCGAGGATGTGATCGGCATCGACGCCACCGATGCGACACGCTGTAGCGCGAAGACCGGGCTCGGCGTCGAAGACGTGCTCGAGGCGCTGATTGCGAAGGTGCCGGCGCCTGAAGGCGATGCCGACGCTCCGTTGCAAGCGCTCATCATCGATTCGTGGTTCGACAACTATGTCGGTGTCGTCATGCTCGTGCGCATCGTCAACGGCACGCTGCGTCCGAAGGACCGGATCAAGCTCATGGCGACGGGCGCACAGTATCCGGTCGAGCATATCGGCGTGTTCACGCCGAAGTCGAAGGACCTGGAGACGCTCGCGGCCGGGCAGGTCGGCTTCATCATCGCCGGCATCAAGGAGCTGCAGGCCGCGAAGGTCGGCGATACCGTCACGCTGGCGAACAGGGCGGCCGCCGAGCCGCTGCCGGGTTTCAAGGAAGTCAAGCCACAAGTTTTCGCGGGGCTTTACCCTGTCGAGGCGAACCAGTACGACGCGCTGCGCGAATCGCTGGAAAAGCTCAAGCTCAACGATGCCTCGCTTCAGTACGAGCCGGAAGTCTCGCAGGCGCTCGGCTTCGGCTTCCGTTGCGGGTTTCTCGGCCTTTTGCACATGGAGATCGTGCAGGAGCGGCTCGAGCGCGAGTTCGACATGGATCTCATCACGACGGCGCCAACCGTTGTCTATGAGGTCGTGCTGGGCGACGGCAAGACGATCCTGGTCGAGAATCCGGCCAAGATGCCCGATCCGTCGAGAACCGAGGAGATTCGCGAGCCTATCGTCACCGTGAACCTCTACATGCCGCAGGACTATGTCGGCTCGGTCATCACGCTTTGCACGCAAAAGCGCGGCTCGCAGATCAACATGCAGTACCACGGGCGTCAGGTGCAGCTCACCTATGAGATCCCGATGGCCGAGATCGTGCTCGACTTCTTCGATCGATTGAAGTCGGTATCGCGCGGCTATGCCTCGATGGATTACGAGTTCAAGGAGTACCGCGCATCGGACGTCGTCAAGGTGGACATGCTCATCAACGGCGACAAGGTTGATGCGCTCTCGGTGATCGTTCACCGCTCGAAGTCGCAGTATCGCGGCCGCGAGGTGGCGGCGAAGATGCGCGAGATCATTCCGCGCCAAATGTACGATGTCGCGATTCAGGCGGCCATCGGCGCGCACATCATCGCGCGCGAGAACATCAAGGCACTGCGCAAGAACGTGCTCGCCAAATGTTACGGAGGCGATATCTCGCGCAAGAAGAAGCTGTTGGAAAAGCAAAAAGAAGGCAAGAAGCGAATGAAGCAGGTCGGGTCCGTCGAGATCCCGCAAGAGGCTTTCCTCGCGATCTTGCGCGTCGAAGACAAATAAGGACTTTGATTAAATGAATTTTGCGTTGATTCTGTTTGTGCTCGTCATCTTGACGGGCGTGGCATGGGTTGCCGACAAGCTGGTTTTCATGCCGCAACGGCGCCTCGCAGCCGAGGCGGCCACCGCCGAATTCGACCGGCAGCAGGCACGTATCGGCGAGCGCTTCGCCGACGAGAACGCGCCGCAAACGCGTCAGCGCTTGCGTGATGAAAAGCTTCGCCAGCCGTGGTGGCTCGAATACACGGCAAGCTTCTTTCCCGTGATCCTCGCGGTATTTCTCGTGCGCTCGTTCGTGGTCGAGCCGTTCAAGATTCCGTCGGGCTCGATGGTGCCGACACTGCTCGTCGGCGATTTCATCCTCGTCGATAAATTCGCTTACGGCCTCAGGCTGCCGATCATAAACACGAAGATCACGCACGGCGAGCCGGTGCGGCGAGGCGATGTCGTCGTGTTTCGCTATCCCAAGGACGAATCGGTCGACTACATCAAGCGCGTGGTCGGCCTGCCCGGCGATGTCGTTGCATACGAGGACAAGCAGTTGACGATCAACGGCAAGCCGGTACCCGAAGCGTCGCTGCCCGATTACTTCGACGAAGAAAGCGTAGCCTACGCGAAGCGGTTCGACGAAACGCTCGACGGCCGGAAGAACGCGATTCTCAACAATCCTGCGGTGCCGCCTTTCATCATCGGTGCCGAAGACTATCCGTATCGTGACAACTGCTCGTACAACAGCCGCGGCGTGGTGTGTAAAGTGCCGGCGGGCCACTACTTCATGATGGGCGACAACCGGGACAACAGTGCAGATAGCCGGTACTGGGGTTTCGTACCCGATGCGAACCTCGTCGGGCGCGCGTTCTTCGTCTGGATGAACTTCAGCAACCTGAAACGCATTGGAGCGTTCCACTAGCGCGGTGGTGATGCTGTCGCGATGCGATGCACGCCGTTCCGGGGCGCGTCGCTCGCTTCACACCGAGTCATACCGAGTCATGCCGCTTGGGCCGCTTTGCGTTTCCTGGCCGCCTCAGGCAGCTCCATTCCGCTTTCTTCACCCGTGGGCTCGCCGCAACGATGGGCCTGAGGGGCGCGTTATACTCTGCACATGCCGCTATCTCCGCTGGAAAGCCAGTTGCGCTACGAATTCCGTAATGCGGAATTGCTGCGCCAGGCGCTCACTCACCGCAGTCACAGTGCTTCGCACAACGAACGGCTCGAATTTCTCGGCGATTCCGTTCTAAATTGCGCGGTGGCGGCGTTATTGTTTCAGAGATTCGGAAAACTGGACGAAGGCGACTTGTCGCGCGTGAGGGCCAACCTCGTCAAGCAGCAGTCGCTTTATGAGATTGCTCAGGCCCTTAATATTGCCGAGGGGCTGCGTCTTGGCGAAGGCGAGCTGCGCAGCGGCGGTTTCAGGCGCCCGTCGATTCTCGCGGACGCCTTTGAGGCGGTCCTGGGAGCGGTCTTTCTCGACGGCGGCTTCGAGGCCGCGCAGGGTGTCGTCAAGCGCCTTTACGTGCCGATTCTCGATCACATCGACCCGCGCACCCTCGGCAAGGATTCGAAGACGCTGCTCCAGGAGTATTTGCAAGGGCACAAGATCGCATTGCCGACCTACACCGTCGTCGCAACCCATGGCGCGGCGCACAATCAACAGTTCGAGGTTGAATGCGCGGTGCCCAAGCTCGACGTCAAGGTGTCGGGCTCGGGAGCGAGCCGCCGGGCGGCTGAGCAGGCCGCAGCCAAAAAGGCGCTTGAAGAGGTGATCGCACACGCGCCGGCGCTGGAGGTCAAGGCCAAGCGCTCGCGCAGCGCGCGCGCGGCCAAGCAGGGTGAGCCCGAGGTCGTGCCGGGCGTCAAGGGCGTGCAGGCGGCGCTTGATCTGCGCGCGCCTGAGCGCAGGCCGGAGAAAGAGAAAGCCACCCGCGGGGAGGCGGAAAAAGCCGTGCTCGTGCCGCCCGCGATGATCCGCGCGGCACACGTCGAACATAAACCGGCGCCGCGGCCGCAAGAGGGCGCAACGAAGGGGGACGTCCCCGGCAAGGGCGAGACCCTGGCCCAAGCTTCCCCAAAAGGCGACGGGCTTGGCAAGAGCGGACCGCCCCCCGAAAGCGAGGCGCTTGGCAAGAGCGAAGCGCCTGCCAAGATGGAGGACCCGGCCAAGGCGGGGACGTCGATGGCGCCGACCGTGTCGGCGGCGCTGGGTGCGGCCCGCGCAGCGAGCGTTGCGGCGGCGGAACTCGTCTCCGATGTTGCCAGTCCCGCCGGCCCGAGTACGGCCGAGCCCGATCATACCTAACCGACACCCCGTGTTCCCGGCCGCGTAAAGCGGGCGGGGCGATTTATCCCGTACCGGCTGAGCAGAATGAACGCCTCCACTACCCCCGGTTTCCGTTGCGGCACTGTCGCAATCGTCGGCCGCCCGAACGTCGGCAAATCCACGCTGATGAACGCGCTCGTCGGCCAGAAGATCAGCATCACGTCGCGCAAAGCGCAGACGACGCGTCATCGCATTACAGGCATCCATACCTTCGACGATGCGCAATACATCTTTGTCGATACGCCCGGTTTTCAGACCCAGCACAGTGGAGCGTTGAACCGCTCACTGAACCGCGCGGTGACTTCGACGCTGTCGGCGGTTGACGCCGTGCTGTTCGTGATCGAGGCCGGGCGGTTTGGCCCCGACGATCGGAAGGTGCTCGATCTCATTCCGCCGTCCGCGCCGACGCTGCTCGTCGTCAACAAGCTGGATCGCGTCGCCGACAAAACGACGCTGTTTCCGTTTCTGCAATCGATGAGCGAGTTGCGCGACTTCAAGGAAATTGTGCCGCTTTCGGCGAAACAGCGTGACGATGCCGAGCGGTTGCTGGCGACCATCAAGCCGTACCTGCCTGAAGGCGAGCCGATCTACAGCGAGGACGACCTCACGGATCGCAGCGAGCGCTTTCTCGCCGCCGAAATCCTGCGCGAGAAGGTGTTCCGCTGGACTGGCGACGAGTTGCCGTACACGAGCACCGTGCTCATCGAAAAATTCGAGACCGAGGGGCGTCTGCGCCGCGTCTTCGCGACGATCCTCGTCGATCGCGATACGCACAAGGCGATGATCATCGGGCAGAAAGGCGCGAAGCTCAAACAGATCAGCACCGAGGCGCGCCTCGACATGGAGAAGCTCTTCGGCGGCCCCATTTATCTGGAGACCTTCGTGAAGATCAAGAGCGGTTGGGCCGACAATGAAGCCGGGCTACGCGCCTATGGGTACGAATGACGTCTGCATGACCGTTCGGGCCGCAAGCGTTGGCCAACAC
>JAXDQB010000237.1:0-12177 GCA_034668065.1 Paraburkholderia sp. | reverse complement strand
ACGGAACTCCTCATGCAGATCGGTCAACGAATCGGTACGCCGCTCGCGCCTTCCGCCACGCGCGTCATGCTGCTCGGCGCCGGCGAGCTCGGTAAGGAAGTCATCATCGCGCTGCAGCGGCTCGGCGTCGAAACAATCGCTGTCGATCGCTATCCGAACGCGCCCGGCCATCAGGTCGCGCACCGCGCGCATGTCATCGATATGACCGATCCCGCCGCGCTTGCCGAGCTCGTACGAGCCGAGAAGCCGCACCTCATCGTGCCCGAGATCGAGGCGATCGCCACCGACGCGCTCGCCGAAATCGAAGCTTCGGGCGTTGCCGAAGTGATCCCCACCGCGCGCGCGACGCAGCTGACGATGAATCGCGAGGGCATTCGGCGTCTTGCCGCCGAAACGCTCGGCCTGCCGACTTCACCTTACGCGTTCGCGAGTTCGCTAGACGAATTCAGGGCAGCCGTCGCACGCATCGGCTACCCGTGTGTCGTGAAGCCCGTGATGTCGTCCTCGGGCAAAGGGCAGTCTGTCCTTAACAGGGAGGCGGACGTCGATTCCGCGTGGGAGCACGCCACGGCCGGCGCGCGAGTGGACGTGGGGCGAGTCATCATCGAAGGATTTATCCGGTTCGACTATGAGATCGCGCTGCTCACGGTGCGCGCCGTCGATCCTTCGACAGGGGGCGTCGAGACCTACTTTTGCGAGCCGATTGGCCACTTGCAGGTGGCAGGCGATTATGTCGAGTCGTGGCAGCCGCAACCGATGTCCGCCGTCGCGCTCGATCGCTCGCGCGAGATAGCGCGCAAGGTGACGGGTGCGCTGGGCGGACGCGGGGTCTTCGGCGTCGAACTCTTCGTGCGAGGCGACGAAGTCTGGTTTTCGGAGGTGAGCCCTCGTCCACATGACACCGGGCTTGTCACGCTGCGCTCGCAGCGGCTCTCCGAGTTCGAGTTGCACGCCCGCGCGATTCTCGGCCTGCCCGTCGATACATCGCTCGCGGCGCCCGGCGCCTCGGCCGTGATTTATGGCAGGGTTGAAGGTGCCGGCATCGCGTTCGAGGGCGTACGCGAGGCGCTGGCCGTGCCCGCTGTCGATCTGCGCCTCTTCGGTAAGCCCGAAAGCTTCACAAAGCGCCGGATGGGCGTCGCCGTCGCGACGGGCGCCAACGTCGACGAAGCGCGCGCGCGCGCAAAGGCCGCCGCGGCCGAGGTACGGCCGGTCTTGGCCCGCTGACGCGCAGGCCGCGCCCAAGTTACCGCGGGCGCGCCGCAGGGCCGTGCCGGATCCCGGCGGCAAGGCGATGCTACAATAGCCGCCTTTCCGGTCGCACCTCTTTACAAACCGTCCGCCGGAACCGGCCACGCACCTTCGACAGCTGCCGATGCACCCTGGTGCGGCAGCGCGGCGGTCCATGGCGTCACGGGCCATTGAGGCTCGCGACGCGAAGCGGTGTCGTCGTGTTGCCCGTGGCCGGTTCGTCGTTCGGCCTGCGCCGCGCGTGAACGGCGCGACGCCGCCAGCGACGCACTTTTAGCGAACGCCATTATGTCTGATCCCGCTGCGAAGCCCACCCCAGCCACGCCCGCCACTACTGTGACTTTCGATCAATTCGGCCTCTCCGCCGAGATTCTCAAGGCTGTTGCCGAGCAGGGCTATAGCACGCCGACGCCGATTCAAGAGCAAGCGATTCCCGTCGTGCTCGCGGGCCGCGACGTCATGGGCGCCGCGCAGACCGGTACCGGAAAGACGGCCAGCTTTTCGCTGCCGATCATCCAGCGTTTGCTGCCGCAGGCGAGCACGAGCGCATCGCCGGCGCGCCACCCGGTGCGCGCGCTGATTCTCACGCCCACGCGCGAGCTGGCCGATCAAGTGGCCGCGAACGTTCAGGCTTACGCCTCCCACACTGCGCTGCGCAGCGCGGTGGTCTTTGGTGGCGTCGATATGAACCCGCAAGAGGCGGAGTTGCGGCGCGGCGTCGAAATCGTGATCGCGACGCCGGGACGCCTGCTGGATCACGTCCAGCAAAGGACGACGAACCTCGGCCAGGTGCAGATGCTCGTGCTCGACGAGGCCGACCGCATGCTCGACATGGGCTTTCTGCCCGACTTGCAGCGCATCCTGAATCTGCTGCCGAAGGAACGCCAGACGCTGCTTTTTTCGGCGACGTTCTCACCCGAAATCAAGAAGCTCGCCGCGACATACCTGCGCAACCCGCAGACGATCGAAGTCGCTCGCAGCAATTCGACGGCGGCCAATGTCACCCAGATCGTCTACGAGGTTGCCGAAGGCGACAAGCAGGGCGCAGTCGTGCAGTTGATTCGCGGGCGGGGCCTGAAACAGGTCATCGTTTTTTGCAACAGCAAGATTGGCGCGGGGCGGCTTGCGCGGCAGCTCGAACGTGATGGTGTCGTCGCTTCGGCTATCCATGGCGATAAGTCGCAACTGGAGCGGATGCAGGCGCTCGACGCATTCAAGCGAGGGGAAATCGAGGCGCTCGTCGCAACTGACGTCGCGGCGCGCGGGCTCGACATCGCCGAGCTGCCGGCCGTGATCAATTTCGATCTGCCGTTCAACGCGGAAGACTACGTGCACCGGATCGGGCGCACGGGCCGCGCGGGCGCATCGGGCGATGCGCTGTCGCTGTGCAGTCCCAACGAGCGCAAGCAACTCGCCGATATTGAAAAACTGATCAAGCGTCCGCTCGATGTGCAGTCGCTCGTCGTCGATTCCCCTGTTCGCCCTCATCGCGAAGAGCGCGGCCGTCGGGACCGGGACGATCATGTCGGCCGCCGCCGTGGCGCAGCCACTCATGAGCGCCCGGCGCATCGGCATGCACCCGTCGACGATTTTTTCCTCAAGCCCTACGAACCTTCGCCATCGGCGCGCAAGGACGACGAGCCGCAGAAGGGTGATTCGGGGTCGGCCAAGCCGGCGCCGAAGCAGCCGCTCGCGGCGCTCCTCGGTGGCTTCGGCATGCCGCGCCGCAACACGTCGTCGTCTTGATTCAATCGCGGCGCGAGCGGGGGCAAAAGCGTGCGACCCAGCTCGCAGTCGCCTCCGCGTAAAACGCGTCGAGTGTCGCGCACGACCCAATGCCGCCCGCCCACGCAAGCCCGAGATGACGTGCGGCCGCTTGCAGCGCGGGTAGCGGTGCGCTTGCATCGAGCGCGGTCGCGCCCGTTTGCTTGCTAAGCTTGTCTCCGTGCGCGTCGAGGACGACGGGCACGTGCAAATAGGCGGGAGTCGCGAGGCCGATGCAGCGCTGCAGATAAATCTGGCGTGCGGTCGAGTCGAGCAGATCGGCGCCGCGCACCACGTGCGTGATGTGTGCGTCGGCATCGTCGACGACGACTGCCAGCTGATAGGCCCACTGGCCGTCGGCGCGCTTCAAGACGAAGTCGCCGACTTCGGTTGCGAGGTTTTGCGTCTGCCGGCCTTGCCAACGATCCTCGAAGGTTACGAGCGCGGCGTCGCCGTCGGGCACGCGCAGGCGCCAGGCACGGGCGGGCTTGCCCGCGAGGCCGTGACGGCATGTGCCGGGATAGGCGAGCGTCGCGTGGCGTGTGTGTGCGCTCGCGAGCGAATCGGCGATCTCCTTGCGCGTGCAGCCGCACGGATAGGCGAGACCGGCCGCTTCGAGGCGCTCAAACGCGTCGACGTAGAGGGCCGTGCGCGTGCTTTGCCAGCTGGGCGGTTCGTCGGGGCGCATGCCGAAACGCTCGAGGGTGGCGAGGATTTGCCGGTCGGCGCCCGGCACGGTGCGCGGCCCGTCGATGTCCTCAATCCGCACAAGCCACGCGCCCCCGTGGGCGCGCGCATCGAGATAGCTCGCGAGCGCCCCCACGAGCGAGCCGAAATGCAGCGGGCCCGTTGGCGAGGGCGCGAAACGGCCGCGATAGGGCGCCGTCATCGTCAAACGTACTGCGCCGTTTCCCGTTGCGGATGGCATGCGGGGCATGTTTTACCCGGCGTATAGAGAGGCGAGCGCTGCGCCTCGGGCGTGACGACCGCTCGGCAGCCGAAGCACTGCACGGTGGCCGTCGGCTCGAGTTGCGGATTGAGCGCCGTGCGGTAGTCGAAGACGAAGCATTCGCCGTGATAATGCGCGCCGCCCACCTCCTCGAAGTACTTGAGGATGCCGCCTTCGAGCTGATAGACGTGCTCGATGCCGATCTCGTTCATGTGAATCGCAGCCTTCTCGCAGCGGATGCCGCCCGTGCAGAAGGAGACGACAGTCTTGCCCTCGAGTTCGGCGCGATGGGTTTCGATCGCATGGGGAAACTCGCTGAACTTCTCGATGCGGTAGTCGACGGCGTTGTCGAACGTGCCGACATCGATCTCGAATGCATTGCGCGTGTCCAGCATGACAACGGGGCGTCCCGCATCGTCATGGCCGCAGTCAAGCCAGCGCTTGAGCGTGGGTGCGTCGACCGACGGTGCCCGGCCGAGCTCAGGCCGGATCGCCGGTTTTTTCATCGTGATGATTTCGCGCTTGAGCTTGACGAGCATGCGGCGGAACGGTTGCGTCGGCGAAAGGCTTTCCTTGAACTGCAGCGTTGCGAACTTGCCCTCGAAGAGTGGATCGTGACGCATGTAGTGGGTGAACGCGCGCGTAGCATCGTGCGTGCCCGCGACGAAGAGGTTGATGCCCTCGGGTGCGAGGAGGATCGTGCCGCGAAGCCCGAGCGCGGTGCAGTGCTCGGCGACGAGTGGGCGCCATTCGCTGATGGCGTCGAGCGTGACGAAGTGATAGGCGGCGAGATTGACGATGCTCATGATGGGGGTGCAGGCGACGCTCGGCCGAGTCACGCGCAGCGGCTCAGCCGCCGGCGGCGGCAGGCAAGCGTGCATGAGCGCGAGAATGGTCGGAGCGTCGCCCGGAAACTTCAAAACCTGCATTATCCCGCAAACGCCCGGAGGGGCGCGATGGGTATGCGGTAAGTGCGCGTGGCCACGCCCGATTTTCCCGCTGGCCGCGCCTTTTCACGTGCGGAGCCTGCGCAGCCTGGGTGTACCCCGGATGTACAATACCGGCCATGCCAGATCCTCGCTTCGTCCATCTCCGCGTCCATTCCGAACTCTCGATTGCCGACGGCATCGTGCGCCTTGACGACATTGTCAAAGCCGCTGCCGCAGACGGTCAAGGCGCGCTCGCACTGACCGATCTCGCCAACGCGTTCGGTCTCGTACGGTTTTATCAGGAAGCCCGCGGCAAGGGCGTCAAGCCGATTGCCGGTTGCGACGTCTGGATCGCGAACCCCGACGACCGCGACAAACCTTCGCGCCTGCTCTTGCTCGTCAAAGACCGCCGCGGCTACCTGAATCTGTGCGAGCTGCTGACGAAGGCCTGGCTCACCAATCAGTACCGAGGGCGCGCGGAAGTCGATGCGCAGTGGCTCGAGGGGCCGCTGCGCGAGGGGCTCATCGCGCTTTCGGGCGCGCAGCAGGGTGACGTCGGCCTCGCGCTAGCGGCCGGCAACAAGGAGGCCGCGACGCGCAATGCAATGCGCTGGGCCGAGCGCTTTCCGAACGGGTTTTACATCGAATTGCAGCGCTGCGGCCACCCGGGCGGCGAGGCATACGTGCAGGAGGCCGTCGCGCTGGCTGCGGCGTTGACGTTGCCCGTAGTCGCGACGCATGCCGTGCAGTTCATGACGGACGACGATTTCATGGCGCACGAGGCGCGTGTGTGCATTTCCGAGGGCGACATGCTCGCGAATCCGCGCCGCCCGAAGCGCTTCACGACCGAGCAGCGTTTTCGCACGCAAGACGAGATGATCGCGCTTTTCGCCGACATACCGTCCGCCGTGGCAAATACTGTCGAGATTGCCAAGCGCTGCAACCTCACGCTTGAGCTCGGCAAGCCGAAGCTGCCGCTTTTCCCGACGCCGGACGGGCTTTCGCTCGACGACTACCTCGTGCAGCTTTCGAAGGAAGGTCTCGAGCGGCGCTTAGTCGAACTCTATCCCGACGAGGCGAGGCGGGCCGAAGCGCGCGAAAGCTACTACAACCGTCTCGAGTTTGAATGCGGCACCATCATCAAGATGGGCTTTCCCGGCTACTTCCTGATCGTCGCGGACTTCATCAACTGGGCGAAGAACAACGGCGTGCCCGTCGGGCCGGGCCGCGGCTCGGGCGCGGGCTCACTCGTGGCTTACGCGCTCGGGATCACCGATCTCGATCCACTGCGCTACAACCTGCTTTTCGAGCGCTTCTTGAATCCGGAACGCGTGTCGATGCCGGACTTCGACATCGACTTCTGCCAGGAAGGCCGCGACCGCGTTATCCAGTACGTGAAGGGCAAGTACGGCGCGGACGCCGTCTCGCAGATCGCGACGTTCGGCACGATGGCGGCCAAGGCGGCCGTGCGCGACATCGGCCGCGTGCTCGATCTCGGCTACATGTTCACGGATGGCATCGCGAAGCTCATTCCGTTCAAGCCGGGCAAGCACGTGACGATTGCCGACGCGATGAAGGAGGAGCCGCTCCTTCAGGAGCGCTACGACAACGAAGACGAGGTGCGGCAGCTGCTCGATCTTGCGCAGCGCGTTGAAGGCTTGACGCGCAACGTCGGGATGCACGCGGGCGGCGTGCTGATTGCGCCGGGCAAGCTCACCGATTTCTGTCCGCTTTATACGCAGGGCGACGATGGCGGCGTCGTAAGCCAGTACGACAAGGACGATGTCGAAGCAGTCGGCCTTGTGAAGTTCGACTTTCTCGGCTTGACGACGCTCACGATCCTCGATTGGGCCGAGCGCTACATTCGCCGGCTCGATCCGACGAAGGCCGATTGGGCGCTCGCGCAGGTGCCGCTCGACGATCCCGCGGCATTCTCGATCCTGAAGAAGGCGAACACGGTCGCCGTGTTCCAGCTGGAAAGCCGTGGCATGCAGGGCATGCTGAAAGACGCGCAGCCTGACCGCTTCGAGGACATCATCGCGCTCGTCGCGCTTTACCGTCCGGGGCCGATGGATCTGATCCCGAGCTTTTGCGCACGCAAGCACGGGCGCGAGATCGTGGAATATCCGGACCCGCGCGTCGAACCTGTTCTGAAAGAGACCTACGGCATCATGGTCTACCAGGAGCAGGTGATGCAGATGGCGCAGATCATCGGCGGCTACTCGCTTGGCGGCGCGGATCTCTTGCGCCGCGCGATGGGCAAGAAGAAGCCCGAGGAGATGGCGCAGCACCGCGAGCTCTTTCGCGAAGGTGCGGCGAAGAACGGCCTCACCGGCGAGAAGGCGGACGAGACTTTCGACCTGATGGAGAAGTTCGCGGGCTACGGCTTCAACAAGTCGCACGCCGCGGCTTATGCACTGCTTGCGTATTACACCGCGTGGTTAAAGGCGCATCATCCGGCCGAGTTCATGGCAGCCAACATGAGCTTGGCGATGGACGACACCGACAAGGTCAAGATCCTCTACGAGGATTGCAAGACCAACGGCATGACCGTGCTGCCGCCCGACATCAACCATTCGGCGTACCGCTTCGAGCCCGTCGCTGAAGCCGACGGCAAGCGTTCGCGCACGATCCGCTACGGCCTGGGTGCCGTGAAGGGGAGCGGCCAGAACGCGATTGAAGAAATTTTGCGCGCGAGAGAGGCTGGTCAATTCAAGGATCTGTTCGACTTTTGCGCGCGCCTCGACCGGCGCATCGTCAACCGCCGCACCGTCGAGGCGCTGATTCGCGCGGGCGCGTTCGACGAGTTACATCCGAATCGCGCGCAGCTGATCGCTTCGGTGCCGCTTGCGATGGAAGCGGCCGATCAGGCGAGTGCGAATGCGATGCAGGCGGGGCTCTTCGACATGGGCGAGGGGTCGGCGCACGCACACGAGTTGATCGACGAGCCGGCTTGGCACGAGAAACGCAAGCTGCAGGAAGAGAAGAGCGCGCTCGGGTTCTATCTGTCCGGCCACCTTTTCGATGCGTACAAGGACGAAGTGCGCCGCTTCGTGCGCCAGAAGATCGGCGAGCTGAAGGAGGGGCGCGACAAGCTCGTGGCTGGCATTATCGTCTCGCTGCGTACGCAGATGACCCAGCGCGGCAAGATGCTGATCGCTCTCATCGACGACGGGACGGGCCAATGCGAAATCACGGTGTTCAATGAGCAGTACGAAGCCAATCGGGCCCTCTTCAAGGAAGACGAGCTGCTCGTCGCTCAAGGGCAGGCGCGCAACGATGCCTTCACCGGCGGCATCCGTTTCACCGTCGACGCCTTGATGGACCTCGAGCGTGCGCGCAGCCGCCACGCGCAAGTCGTGAAGGTGCGCATGAACGGCAATGCCGACGCGCTCGCGCTGCGCCGCGTGCTCGAAGCCCATCGCGCGCCCGCGCAGGAGGCCCAGACAGCGCAGGACAGGGCCGTTGCGGCCGCGTCGCAGACGGGCGGCGGCAGCAGCCGCGGGTTCAAAGCGCGCGGGGCGGCAGGCACGGGGGGCGGCGAGGCCGGGGGCGCGCGGGGACGAGCGTCAGCAGCCGCCGCGAACATTCCTAACGGGCTCGCCGTGCAAATCGCTTACAGCAACGAGCGCGCGCAAGGCGAGGTGCGCCTGGGCGACGCCTGGCGCGTGCGACCGAGCGACGATCTGCTCGCCGCCTTGCGCAGCGAGTTCGCGGGGAGCGCTGTTGAGATTGTTTATTGATGATGGATGCATGCTATTTCCCTAACGGTGGGCCGCTGCGCCACCTGAAAGCCACATGAAAATCGGTATATCTGCGAACGCGCTCAAGCATGGTGGCGGCTTCGAGCGTTATGCGATGGATCTCGCGCGTGGGCTTGCTGCGCGAGGCATCGAGCCCGCGTTCTTCGCGCGCAGCTTCGACCAGACGTTGCCGGAAAGCCGGCTCGTCGAACCGCATCGGATCAACGTTTCGTTTCTGCCGGGCAAGCTGCGCGACCATTGGTTCTCTTGGCGGCTGCGTGGCGGCAGGCGCGCGGCGGCGGTGGACGTGCTGATTGGCTGCAATCGAGTCGATTCGTCCGATATTGCGGTATGCGGTGGCACGCATCGCGGGTTTCTAAATGCTATAGGCCGCACACCCAAAGCGTCCGACCGTTGGCAGATTTCGCTCGAATCGCGTCAGTACGAGCGTGCGAAGATCGTGATCGCGCATTCCGCGCTAATGCGCGACGAGCTGCGGGCGCTCTATGGCGTGAGCGAAGAGAAGATCCGAGTGCTGAATCCGCCCGTTGACGCCGCTCGGTTCTCGCCCGCCGAGCCGGCCGTGCGGGCGGCGCTGCGCAAGCGCTTCGGCTTTGCCGACGATGAAATCGTGCTGATGTTTCCATCGAGCAGCCACGAGCGCAAGGGCTTGCCGCTTATCGAAGCGGTCGTGCGGGGGACCGATCTGCCTCTTGTGGTGGCGGTCGCGGGGCGTCCGCCTGAGCGGGCGAGCGAGCGCGTTCGCTATCTCGGGTACATCAAGGATATCGAAGACTGCTATCGCGCCGCCGATTTCACGATTCTCGCTTCAAAGTACGAACCGTTCGGGCTCGTCGGCATCGAGTCCGTGATGTGCGGTACACCCGTGATCCTGGGTGCGAACATCGGATGTTGCGACGCGATCGCGGCGGACGCGAAATTTGTGTTCTCACCCGGGGACGCCGCCGATCTGAGTGCGACCCTTGCCCGTGCAGTGGAGTCGGTGCGCAGCGGGGCGAAGCGTTGCCCGGCGGAGGTAGCGCGGCGCGCAGTAACTTACGACCCCGCAGTCGCCGCGCACGTCGATGCACTCGTCGCGATGGCGACGGATATCGGCGCCGAAGGGCATCGGCCAAGAGCTTGCGCGTAAGGCTAGCGATCGATAGTATCTGCCATCGCCGGATTCTTCGGGCGTTTGGTATGGAGCGGCGGTCATACCTGCACTTGATGGCGCTCTTTGCGCTCGTTGGCACGAGGTATTCGGGATCCTCTGGGGAAGGTATGAAGCGCATACTAATAGTCAAAGTTACTTCGCTTGGCGACATCGTTCATGGCTTGCCGGTCGTTGCGGATTTGCAACTCGCCTATCCGGGCGTAGCCATCGATTGGGCTGCCGACGCCGCCTTCGCCGATCTTCTGCGCTGGCATTCCGGCATTAGTCGCGTATTGTGCGCGCCGCTTCGTCGGTTCAAGAAGCAACGCCGGCTGGTGGATCTGAAGGAGATTGCTGCTTCCATCGGCGAACTGCGCCGGTTCGAATACGACGCCGTGATTGATATTCATGGCGTCTACAAGAGCGCAATAATTTCATTCCTTTCCCGGTCCAACGCTCGTTACGGTTATCGCTCGGCGGATCTTGGCGAACGTGGCGCGGCGTTCGCCTACACCATGCGGTTTGCACGAGAGCAAGGGCTCAACGCTTGGGAAGGTTTGCGCAAGTCTGTCAGCAACGCGTTCGGCTATTCGCTCGTCGGCGGCCCGCGTTTTGATTTACAGATTCCCCATTTGAGCGCTGCGCTGGAATTGGCAGAGCGTGGCCCCTTTGCCATGCTATTTCACTCGGGATCGGGTGAAGAGAAGCGGTGGCCAGTGTCGCGCTGGCATGTGATTGGCCGATATCTTCGTGAGCAAGGCATCACGAGCGCGCTACCGTGGGGTTCGGAGACCGAATACGCAAATGCCGTGGCCATTGCGGACGGCATACCGGGCGCAGTCGTTCTTCCGCGGCTCACCCTGCTACAGGTCGCGCAGCATGTTGACCTGTCGACACTCGTCGTGGGTGTGGATACAGGTCTTGTTCACCTGGCGAGCGCGTTGCGCAAGCCAACGGTGATGATATTTACCGCAACGTCGAAAAGGCTATTTGGAATCGATGTTTCCGGCTGCTCGGTGTCCGTAGGCGATGAAAACCTTTCGCCAGAAGTTCAGGACGTGCGCGATGCGATTGAGCAGGTATGTCCCGCCATCGCAAAGAGGAACGCGCCTGTCATTGAGATGCCGCTGTATGGCCTGCACGCCACTTGAAGGCAGAGTCCGCCGGATTTCGATGTCCGCGACGTCATTCTCGGCATCCCATGCGGGCCGTTGTCGCTGTCAGCCGTCCATTTTCCGGCGCACAGTCCGATGGGTCGGGCGATGTGATCGCAACGCGGTGAGCTACCTCGGATCGATGCGATGAAGCGCATACTTGTCATTCGAATCGATTTTCTTGGCGACATGGTGTGCACGACGCCTCTCTTGCGCGGACTCAAGCAACGCTGGCCTGAAGCGGAAATTCATGTGCTTGCCAACAAGTACAACCGCGCCATACTGGAGCGAAATCCAGACGTCAGCGCAATACACACCTATGTGTACAGCAAGCAGTGCGAGAGAAATTTGCGGCCCGGCAAGCTCAATGCATTGCTGAACCGCCTTTCGTTGATTTGGCGGTTGAGACGGCTGAAGTTCGATTTGCTCATTGTGCCTAACGGTGGCACGCATAAGAACAGCATTCAATTCGCTCGGCAGTTGAATGTGAAGGACTGCCGCTGGCACGACGCCGACAGTGAATTCGACGACCGCAAACTCGAACATGCCGCTTGCCGGCCTATCCGGCATGAGGTGCTGTCCGGCTTTCGGCTGATGCCCGAATTGGGGCGAATTGACCTCGAGGCGCTGAGGCTCCATATCTATCCCGCTCCCGAGTTGCGTACCAAGTGGGAGAGGGAGTTGGGTCCAAAAAACCGAGCCCGGGTGGGGTTTTTCGTCTCCAACAAGGCGGCCGAACGACGATGGGACGAACGAAAGTGGCGCCAATTGGCCATGGCGATGAGCGATCGGGCTGAGGTGCTGATCTTTCATGACCCGCTCGACGATCAGGCTTACATTCGCGAGCCAGGGGCGGCAGCGCGCCATTTCGCACCCGCAAGCGTACCCGACTTGATCGCGGCAATGAGCTTGCTTGATATCGTCGTATCGCCGGACAGTGCGCCCGTGCACTTGGCGGCGGCGCTGCAGCTTCCAATCGTCGCATTGTTCGAAGACCGCCCGGAAAAGTACCTTCGTTGGCATCCGCTGGGGGTACGCCATGCACTGTTGCGTGCCGGGTCACGGGTTGACAGCATTGCGGTCGGAGCAGTGGAGGAGGCGATCGACGGGTTGCTCGGTGAGCGAACGCCGGCTTGTGAAGTGTCGCCCGATCGACTGTCCTAGCGATCGCGTCACGGCCGGTCAATGCGGCCTCAGCGGTTATAATCGCCGTCTTGTCTGGCGCGGGAAGCTC
>JAXDQB010000236.1:0-2863 GCA_034668065.1 Paraburkholderia sp. | reverse complement strand
GCACCGGCTTTACGTAACGGCGCAGCGTCACGGATTGCTCCGATTTGAGGACGGGCTTGCTGGCCTCCGTGAGCACGAGCGCGCCGAACCCTTCGTGATCAACTGCAAGGTAACCAAACGCCACCAGTTGCCTGAAGATCGCGCGCCATTCGGCTTCGGAAAGGCTTGCGCCGATGCCGAACGTGCTCAGGGATTCGTGGCCGCGCTGAAGCATCTTCTCGGTGCGGTTGCCGCGCAGGATGTCGATGAGATGGCCGGCGCCGAAGTGAAATCCACTTGCGCGCTGCGCGCGGAACACACACGAAAGCGCCATTTGCGCCTCGCGCGTCGCGTCCCATGATGCAGGGGGATCGAGGCAGGTGTCGCAGTTGCCGCATGGCTCGCTGGCTTCGCCAAAGTACGCGAGCAGCCTTACCCGGCGGCAGGAAGCCGTCTCGCACAACCCGAGCAGCGCTTCGAGCTTGCCCGTCTGGATGCGCTTGTGCGCTTCGTCGGCGTCGGATTCGTCGATCATCTTGCGCTGCTGCACCACATCGCCGAGGCCATAGGTCATCCACGCATTGGCCGGTAATCCGTCGCGACCGGCCCGCCCCGTTTCCTGATAGTAGCCCTCTACGCTCTTGGGCAGATCGAGGTGAGCGACGAAGCGTACGTCGGGCTTGTCGATGCCCATGCCGAAGGCAATCGTCGCGCAGATGACGACACCCTCCTCGCGCTGAAACATTTCCTGATGGCGCTGCCGCGCTTCGAGCTCCATGCCGGCGTGGTACGGCAGTGCACGGACGCCCTGCGCCTTTAGCCACTCGGCCGTTTCTTCGACCTTGCGGCGCGACAGGCAATACACGACGCCGGCATCGGTAGTGCCGTCCGCGTTGGTGTGCTCGGCGCGGATGAAATCGAGCAGTTGTGCGCGCGCACTGTCCTTTTCGACGATGTGGTAGCGGATGTTCGGACGATCAAAGCTCGAGACGAAAATGCGCGCCTCATCGAGCGCAAGCCGGTGGACGATCTCGTCACGCGTGATCGCGTCAGCCGTGGCTGTCAACGCGATGCGAGGAACGGACGGGAACCGCTCGTGCAATACAGACAGCTGAATGTATTCCGGCCGGAAGTCATGCCCCCATTGCGAGACGCAGTGCGCTTCGTCGATCGCAAAAAGACCGATCCGTGCACGTTCGATCAGATCGAGAAAACGCGGCGTCATCAGACGCTCAGGCGCGACGTAGAGCAGATCGATTTCGCCGTCGCGCAAGGCACGCTCGGTCGCAGCGGCTTGTGCACTTGTGAGCGTCGAATTCAAGTAGGCCGCGCGCACCCCGACTTCAAGGAGCGCCGCAACCTGATCCTGCATCAGCGCGATCAGGGGAGAGACGACGATGCCGGCGCCAAGGCCAGCCTCATGCCGTACGAGCGATGGAATCTGATAGCAAAGCGATTTGCCGCCGCCCGTCGGCATGAGCACCAGGCAGTCGCCGCCCGCAGCGACGTGCTCCACGATATCGCGCTGCGCCCCCCTGAAAGCGGGGTAACCGAATACTTCGTTAAGAATTTCAAGTGCGCGCGACATGGAGATCGGGAGATCGGAGAGGAACTGCGAACCGCAGAGTGTCGCAATTCTACCAATGCGCCAACCGCCTCATGACGTGCACTCGCGCGCGTTAGCTAAACGGTAACCGTCTCAGTGCAGGTTTGCCGCGCAATCGGCCGCCGTGGGGCCGCCCTGCACGGAAAGCTCGACTCCTGCCCACAACGGATCAGCAGCTTGCGTTACGAGTGGACGAACCGGGACGCTGCAACTGGCGCAGCGTGCGCGCCCTCGCGGTGACGGTTGTCATTCTCGCTCGCCTCATTTGCTCGCTGACGAGGGAGTTCGAACGACACGGTTTGTCGCAATGAATCGACGCATCGCCGCGCCTCTTCGATAAATTCGCCGAATGCCCGGCTCGTCAGATCCTCGTGACTCAACCAACGCTGCTTTTCGACTACACGGTACCTATACGATGCTCCCCCGCCACCGATTCCAGGCCTCACGCCAAGGTCATACCACGGTGATTGCGCCTGACACTCTCCGATCGGCTCCGGCATATCCACGCCTTCGAGTTGCACTGTTCCTTCAACAATCGATGCGTCACGCAAATAGATATCCCCAACGTCCCGATTCTGGCGGTAGCGCGCGTATGAATCCAACTGCTTGCGCAGGAATGCAAGGCCCTCGCCCTCGTACATGAATTTACCCGACACCGGCTCTAGTGCACGCCGATCCCGGCCCGTTATGTCGAGACGATAGCGACCCGACCAAGCTTTATCGGTGCCGGGGCGTTCGACGGTGCAATTTTCGGGCTCGTGGAGTAGGGTCGAGCACAACGCCTGGTCCACCGGGCTGGCGCCAACGCTGCGATCATGCTCTGTGATTTGCTGTAGGAAAGTGCCGTTCGCGTACACCCGCGCATTGACCTGCGCGCTGCCGTCAGGCTCGAACCGGTAGTTGAATGCTGACTCAGCGCGCAAAACGGGCGACTCGGCCTTGATATAGTCCTCGCGAACGCCACCGTCCCTTTCAACGACGAAGGCCCACCGATCCTGCAAGTTATCAAATGTGCGACCGGGAACATGGTAAGGCCTAGTCGGATCGAGCCACCAAATGTTGCCATCCACGACCGCACGCACAATTGCATGATTAGGTGCGCCGATACCGGGGATGAGCAGTGAAGGCGCGAACGTGCCGGCATATGTCCATGCCGGCCTCGCTTCAATCCCGCTCGCATTGAGCATTGCCACAAACAGCGTCGCTAGATCCTTGCAGTCACCATAGCCGTTAGCTTCGATCTGCGCGAGGTCGAACGGAATGTACCCGCGTTCGCTG
>JAXDQB010000235.1:0-5945 GCA_034668065.1 Paraburkholderia sp. | reverse complement strand
AGAAATTCCGGCGTCATGTCGTCCTGCGAGCATTTGACTTCCTGCACACACACGACATCAGCATTCTGTTGGCCGAACCATTCGAAAAAGCCTTTTTTCGCGGCTGACCTGATGCCGTTCAGATTGGCGGTAATCACGCGCAACATAATGTTTCCTTTTCGTTACCGATGACTTCAGTTATCGACTCAGAGTTATATCAATGACTTTTATCGATGGGACTTTTATCGATGGGCGGCCGATGGCCGATCGGGCCGATAACCGGCCATTGGCCGTCGTGGCCTGGCTTGCGCGCCGATTTCGAGACCACTGCGCCGCTCAGTCGATCGTGATGCCGGTGAGCGATTCCTTCGCGGGCGGGTATTTGAGATTCAAGCCCTCGAACACCCGCAACAGCAGCGCAGCCACCATCCCATTGCGATGCGATTTCGAATCGGCCGGAATGACGTACCACGGCGCGCGCTCGGTCGACGTCGCCGCGAGTGCGTCCCGGTAGGCCACCTGATAGTCGTCCCAGCGCTTGCGCGCCTCGAGATCCGACAGATCGAACTTCCAGTGCTTGGTAGGATCGTCGATACGCGCCTGCAGGCGGCGGCGCTGCTCGTCCTTTGAAATAAGCAGGAAGCACTTGAGAATCGCTGTGCCCGAATCGACGAGCAGCTTTTCGAAATGCCGGATATTCCGGTAGCGTTGCGCAAGCTCGTCATCGCTAAGCTGTCCGAGCACCCGCGGAACGAGTACGTCTTCGTAGTGGCTGCGATTGAAAACCGTCAACTCGCCTGCAGCGGGCGCGCAACGATGAACGCGCCAGAGAAAATCATGAGCGGCCTCTTCGGGCGTCGGCGCCCGAAACGACGCGATCCGCAGCCCAAGCGGATTAACCTCGTGGAACACGGCACGAATCGTGCCGTCTTTGCCGCTCGTGTCCATTCCCTGCAAGATCAACAGCACACGCTCCTTGCGCTGCGCATGCAGGCGCTCCTGCATTTCGTCAAGCCGCACAGCGCACTCGGCCAGGCGCTCGCGGTCCGCCGGCTTCGATCCGGCCGAGAACGGCTTTGCGCCCGGGTGGTAATCGGTCAGCGTGAACGTTTCAGCATTCTTGCCGCTGTCGAAAAACGGGACTAGGAAGTCGTCGAAATGCGCCTGTTTTGCCATGCGTTTCTTCCTTCGTCTTTTCCGTTCCCCGGTGAGCATCGCGCGTTTGTGCCGCCTGGGGTATTACGGCACGAGCGCTCAGGTCGTCAGCTTCTTCTTCAGCAACTCGTTGACCTGCTGAGGGTTGGCTTTGCCCTTGGTCGCCTTCATCGCCTGGCCGATCAATGCGTTGAACGCCTTTTCCTTGCCCGCGCGATACTCGTCGACCGACTTCTGATTCGCCGCAAGCACTTCGTCGATGATTGCCTCGAGCGCGCCCGTATCCGAGATCTGCTTGAGGCCCTTCGCTTCGATGATGCGGTCCGCAGCGCCTTCGTCTGTCGCCTTTTCTTCCCAGATCCCAAGGAAAACTTCCTTCGCGATCTTGTTCGAGATCGTGCCGTCGACAATGCGCTGCAAAACAAGTGCCAGCTGCGCGGCCGAAACCGGGCTTTGCTCGAAGTCCAGCGCATCGCGATTGAGTTGCGACGACACTTCGCCCATCAGCCAGTTCGCCGCGAGCTTTGCCTGCGCCGGGCCGAGCTTGGCGATCACGGCGTCGAAATAGGCGGCCATCGCCTTGCTCGACGTGAGCACCGAAGCGTCGTACGGCGTCACGCCGTATTGCTCGACGAAGCGACGCTGCATCGCCGCCGGCAGCTCGGGCATCTCGCCCTTCACGCGATCGACCCACGCTTCGTCGATGACGAGCGGCATCAGGTCCGGATCGGGGAAATAGCGGTAATCGTGCGCGTCTTCCTTGCTGCGCATCGAGCGCGTCTCGCGCTTGTCCGGATCGTAAAGGCGCGTTTCCTGCACGACCGTGCCGCCGTCCTCGATCAGTTCGATCTGCCGGCGCACCTCATACTGAATCGCTTCTTCGAGAAAGCGGAACGAGTTGAGGTTCTTGATCTCCGCGCGCGTGCCGAATGTCTCCTGACCGACGGGGCGCACTGACACGTTCGCATCGCAGCGGAACGAACCTTCCTGCATGTTCCCGTCGCAGATACCGAGCCAGATCACGAGCGCATGCAGCGCCTTCGCGTAAGCGACGGCCTCCGCGGCGCTGCGCATTTCGGGCTCGGTGACGATCTCTAACAACGGCGTGCCGGCGCGATTCAGATCGATGCCGGTCATGCCTGCAAAATCTTCATGCAGCGACTTGCCGGCGTCTTCTTCGAGATGCGCGCGCGTGAGGCGGATCGTCTTCTCGTACGCAGCCGTGCCGGCCTTTTCGTTAGCCGGAACCTGAATTGTGACGCTACCGCCTTGCACGACGGGGATCTCGTACTGGCTGATCTGATAGCCCTTGGGCAGGTCCGGGTAGAAATAGTTTTTACGCGCGAAGATGCTGCGCGGCGCAACCGTCGCGCCGATTGCCAGGCCGAGACGGATTGCCCGCTCGACGGCACCCCGGTTCATCACCGGCAGCACGCCTGGCAGCGCGAGATCGACGACGCAGGCCTGCGTGTTCGGCTCGGCGCCAAAGCGCGTCGATGCGCCCGAAAAAATCTTCGAGACCGTCGACAATTGCGCGTGCGTCTCAAGACCGATTACTACTTCCCATTGCTGCATTTTCATGCCTCCCGCCGAGCCGCCTCAAGGGAGGCATGAGCCCCCTCGGGGGGCAGTGAACGCAGTGAGCGCGGGGGCTCACCATCCTGGACTCCTGCGGGGGCTTGCGTATGCCAGGCAGTTGCACGCTGGAACGCGTCCGCAACCTGCAGCATCCGTGCTTCGCTGAAATAGTTTCCGACGATCTGCAGGCCCACCGGCCGCAACGCTTGCGCGCCCGCGCCGAAACCGCACGGCACGCTCATGCCGGGCAAACCGGCGAGGCTCACCGAAAGCGTATAGATATCGGCCAGATACATCTGCAGGGGATCGTCGCCCTTCGCGCCGATATCCCACGCCACCGACGGTGCCACAGGCCCCATGATGACGTCGCACACCTTGAAGACTTCCTGAAAGTCCTGCGCGATGATGCGGCGGATCTTCTGCGCCTGCAGGTAATAGGCGTCGTAATAGCCGTGCGAGAGCACGTACGCGCCAACGAGAATCCGGCGCTTCACCTCCGGGCCGAACCCTTCGGCGCGCGACTTCTTGTACATGTCGAGCAAGTCGCGGTACTCTGCCGCCCGATGGCCATAGCGCACACCGTCGAAGCGCGAAAGGTTGGACGACGCCTCGGCAGGCGCAATCACGTAATAGACCGGGATGGACAGCTCCGTCTTTGGCAGCGAGACTCGCACGAGGGTCGCGCCAAGGGCTTCGTATTCCTTGAGCGCGGCGTCGATGGCTGCGCGCACGTCGTCGGCGAGGCCGGCGCCGAAATACTCGCTGGGCACGCCGATGCGCAAACCGGCGAGCGGCTTGGCGAGTGCGCCGTCAGGCAGCCACGTCTTGCCGAGGTGGCGCGTGAAGTCTTCGTCGGCACGCTGCAGGCTCGTCGAATCACGCTCGTCGAAGCCGGCCATCGCGTTGAGCAGCAGCGCGCAGTCCGCCGCGCTCTTGGCCATCGGGCCGCCCTGGTCGAGCGAGGACGCGAACGCGATCATCCCGTAGCGCGAGACTCGGCCGTAGGTCGGCTTGATTCCGGTCACGCCGGAGAACGAGGCGGGCTGGCGAATCGAGCCGCCCGTATCGGTGGCAGTCGCCGCCGGAGCGAGGCGCGCGGCCACGGCCGCGGCAGAGCCGCCCGACGAGCCGCCAGGCACGGCCCGCGTGTCCCACGGATTGCGCACCGGGCCGAAGGCCGAGTTCTCATTGGACGAGCCCATTGCGAACTCGTCCATGTTGGTCTTGCCGAGCGTCACCATGCCGGCACGTGCAAGCCGCTCGACGACGGTCGCATCAAACGGGCTTTCATAGCCGGCCAGCATCCTGGAGCCGGCCGTCGAATGCCAGCCGCGCGTGACGAAGACGTCTTTGTGCGCAACGGGCACGCCCGTGAGCGGCCCGGCCGTGCCGGCCGCGATGCGCTCGTCGGCCGCACGCGCAGCTTCAAGCGTGAGCCCGGGCTCCACCTCGATAAATGCGTTGAGTTCGCGTGCGGCTTCGATTCGCTCCAGATAGAGCTCGGCAAGCTCGACCGCGGAGATCTGCTTGGTTGCCAGCGCACGCGCCAGCTCTGTCAAACTTTTGTCATGCATCTCGGATTCGTTCCTGTCGTGAAGACGATTTACTCGATCACCTTTGGCACGAGATAAAGGCCGTCCTGCACGGCCGGCGCGCAGTGCTGGTTGGTGTCGCGATCGACGGTTTCCGTGACGGCATCCTCGCGCAAACGCAGCGCGACGTCTTCGATCTGCTCGATCGGATGGGCAAGCGGGGCGATGCCTGCTGTGTCGACAGCCTGCATCTGCTCGACGAGCCCGAAAAATTCATTGAGCTGGCCAAGCGTTTGTTCGGCGTCGGCATCGGCCAGTTCGAGCCGCGCGAGATGGGCGATGCGTTTCACATCGGTCAGAGTCAAAGCCATGCGTCTCACCGGAAATTAGGGGCCATGCGCAGCGCGAAAAAACGTTGCTGCGCCAAGGGGTTGGACATCGGATAGAGCCGTCCGGCGGCGGGCCGGGAACGGCAAAAGGACCGCCCGTTTATCACGGATAAGTGGAAATTATAAGGTATCATTACGCGTTCGAACTAAACCCGGACCGCCCTGCCCAGGCGCTTTCGGCGCGCATGTAAAGAAGCCGCCGCCTCGCGTGTCGCGCCTCCGGTCGAATTCATCGCAGCTTCGCGCTCGCGGTGGCGCAGCGCCTCCCGATGGCGGCCGCTCACGCCCGATTTCGAAGCTTTACTTTTATTTCCGCTGCCGCGGCGGCGCCAAAGTGGCGAAGCACGGCTTTCCGGCGACACAGGAATTTCATGTTCGGCTTTTTGCGCAGCTACTTCTCGAACGATCTGGCGATCGATCTCGGTACCGCCAACACCCTCATCTACATGCGCGGCAAGGGCATTGTGCTCGACGAACCCTCCGTCGTCTCAATCCGCCAGGAAGGCGGTCCCAACGGCAAGAAAACCATCCAGGCGGTGGGGCGTGAGGCGAAGCAGATGCTCGGCAAGGTGCCGGGCAACATCGAGGCGATCCGCCCGATGAAAGACGGCGTGATCGCCGACTTCACCGTCACCGAGCAGATGATCAAGCAGTTCATCAAGACGGCCCATGAATCGCGCATGTTCTCGCCGTCGCCGCGCATCATCATCTGCGTGCCCTGCGGATCGACGCAGGTCGAGCGCCGCGCCATCAAGGAAGCCGCGCATGGCGCCGGCGCCTCGCAGGTGTATCTGATCGAGGAGCCCATGGCCGCCGCGATCGGCGCCGGGCTGCCGGTTTCCGAGGCCACGGGCTCAATGGTCGTCGATATCGGCGGCGGCACGACCGAGGTCGGCGTGATCTCGCTCGGCGGCATCGTCTACAAGGGTTCCGTGCGCGTGGGCGGCGACAAATTCGACGAGGCGATCGTCAACTACATCCGCCGCAACTACGGCATGCTGATCGGCGAACAAACCGCCGAGGCGATCAAAAAGGAAATCGGCTCCGCATTCCCGGGTTCCGAAGTCAAGGAAATGGAAGTCAAGGGGCGCAATCTGTCGGAAGGCATTCCGCGCAGCTTCACGATCTCGAGCAACGAGATTCTCGAAGCGCTGACCGATCCGCTGAACCAGATCGTCTCGTCGGTCAAGATTGCCCTGGAGCAGACGCCCCCAGAACTCGGCGCCGATATCGCCGAGCGCGGCATGATGCTCACGGGCGGCGGCGCGCTACTGCGCGATCTCGACCGCCTGCTGGCAGAAGAGACGGGCCT
>JAXDQB010000234.1:0-7624 GCA_034668065.1 Paraburkholderia sp. | reverse complement strand
CGTTCGGTGTGTGCCAAACCCCACAGGCGCGTTTCGTCGGCGGCAATCAAACGGACCCCCGCTTCTTTCGCGACATGCAGGAAATCCTGCATGCGCCGGTCGCGCCGCGTCGAGTCATAAAAAACTTCCTCGACCGTCGACGCATCGTGGCGCAAGCGCGCGATTACCGCATGAAACCCGTAGAGAACCTTAAGACGTGCCATAGCTGAATCGAAATGAACCTGAATATGCAAGCGGCCGGCGCGGCTACCGCCCCGCCTGTCGCTCAATGCGCCGCTCAATGCCGCCGAACGGCGCTGAATGCTGCTGAATACCGCTAAAACCGCTAATCAAGCCGAAACGTCGGCCCGCCTCGCGAGGGTCAGCTGCTTTTCTTACGTGTCCGAGCCTTCGCAGCCGGCTGCGGCGTGGCGCTTCGTTTTTTCGCGGCAGCCTGAGCCCGAGCGACGCGCGCTTCCTTGACCGCCGCCGATTTGCCGGGCGCCGCCTTCTTGCGCCGCGCGCTTTCCTCGTTGGCCAGCGGGCGCACGCGCGCGGCGCTTTCGGCGCCGCTTGCTGAGCGCTCGGCAAGTGCCGGGCGCGTTGCGGCCGACGTCTTCATCGGCAAATCACGCACGAGCCGGAAATCGATCTTGCGCGCATCGAGATCGACGCGGCTTACCTGCACGCGCACGCGGTCCGACAGGCGGTAACGAATGCCCGTGCGCTCGCCCCGCAACTCGTTCTTGATCTCGTCGTACTGGAAGTAATCCGAACCTAGTTCCGTCACGTGAACGAGGCCTTCGATGAAGAGCGCATCGAGCTGCACGAAGATGCCGAACGACGTGACGCCATTTACCATGCCGCCATATTCCTCGCCGAGCTTATCGCGCATGAAATAGCACTTGAGCCAAGTCTCGACGTCTCGCGACGCTTCATCGGCCCGCCGCTCGTTGGCCGAGCAATGAAGCCCAAGCTCTTCCCAGATCGTCGTGTCCGTCCGCCCTTTCGAGCGCACCGTCTGCTCGTCGGCCTGCTGAAGGGCCCGCGCACGCGGCGAAAGCGCCGTATTCAACGCCACGCCTTGCGCCGGCTGCGGCTGGTATTTCCGGCCAGCGAGGATCGAATAGATGGCACGATGCGTCAGCAGATCTGGATAGCGGCGAATCGGACTCGTGAAATGCGCGTAGGCCTCGTACGCAAGGCCGAAGTGTCCGATGTTGTCGGGGCTGTAGACGGCTTGTTGCATTGAGCGCAGCAGCATGGTTTGCAGCATCCGCGCATCGGGACGATCGCGAATCTGCGCCATCAGCGCCGCGTAGTCGCTCGCATGCGGCTTGTCGCCGCCATTGAGGGTGAGGCCCATACCGCGCAGGAAGGTGCGCAGGTTCTCGAGCTTTTCCGGCGTCGGCCCGGCGTGCACGCGATAAAGACCCGGGTGCTTGTTACGCTTGAGGAAGTCTGCCGCGCAGACGTTCGCGGCCAGCATGCACTCCTCAATCAGCTTGTGCGCATCGTTGCGCTGACGCGGCAAGATTTGCTCGATCTTCGCCTGGGCATTGCAGACGATATAAGTCTCCGTCGTATCGAAGTCGATTGCGCCGCGCTTTTGACGCGCCGTGAAAAGCGCCTTGAAGACGTCGTATAGATTCTGCAGGTAAGGCACGAGCTCCGCGCGACGCGCCGCCTCCGGCCCCTTCGAGTTCGCAAGGACCGCCGCAACCTCGGTGTAGGTCAGCCGCGCGGACGAATGCATGACGCCAGGGTAGAACTGGTATGCCTTGATCTCCCCGCGTGCGGTGATGACCATGTCGCAAACGAGCACGCAACGATCGACTTGCGGATTGAGCGAGCACAGCCCGTTCGAAATCTTCTCCGGCAGCATCGGAATCACGCGCCGCGGGAAATACACCGACGTGCTGCGCTCAAGGGCGTCGGCATCGAGTGCCGTCTCGGTCCGCACGTAGTGAGAGACGTCGGCAATCGCAACGATGAGACGAAAGCCGTCACCGCGACCGACCTTGATCGGCTCGCAGTAAACCGCATCGTCGAAATCGCGCGCGTCCTCGCCGTCGATCGTGACGAGGGGCACATCACGCAAGTCGACACGATGACGAAGGTCCGCGGGCCGCACCTCGTCGGGCAGCTTTCCGGCCTCGGCAAGCGCCGCCTCGCTGAATTCATGTGGCACGCCATACTTACGCACAGCGATCTCGATCTCCATGCCGGGATCGTCAATATCGCCGAGCACCTCGACGACACGGCCGACCGGCTGCGAATGGCGGCTCGGATAGTCGATCAACTCCACGACGACGACCTGGCCGACCTTCGCCTTCTTGGGATTCTGCGTGATGAGAATGTCGTGCGCGATCCGTTTGTCTTCGGGCGCGACGATCAACGCACCGCTCTCGTTGAGCAGCCGGCCGATCACACGTTTATTAGCCCGCTCGGTCACCTCTACGACATGACCTTCGGGGCGGCCGCGCCGGTCATACCCCACGATTCGCGCGAGCACGCGGTCGTTGTGCATGACCTTCTGCATCTCGGCATTCGGCAGGTATAAATCGTCCTTGCCGTCGTCGCGCACGACGAAGCCGTACCCGTCCCGATGGCCTTGAACGCGGCCGGCGACGAAGTTCGAGGGGTGCGTTAGCTGATAGTAGCCGCGCGTGTCGAGCCGGATCTGCCCGTCGCGCTCCATGGCGCCGAGACGCTTGAAGAAGCCTTCGCGCTCCTGGCGCTTGATCGCCAGAGTCTCGGCAATGTCATTCGCGGTAAGCGGCGTGTCGCGGGTGCGCAGCACGCCGAGAATTTCTTCGCGGCTCGGAATCGGATACGGATATTTGCTCAAGGGGCGCTGGTCAGTGGTTTGTTCTTGTCTCAATGCTTCGGACGTGGCAATGCGCGCAATTCTAACACCGGGGGCGGGCCGCACGGACGCGGGCCGCAATGAAGAAGGCGAGGCGCTGGCGCGGGGCCGCGATCGGTTGGCCATGCCCGCCTCTTCTGGTACCACGTTCACTCAGACGAAGAAAGGCTTGACAGCGTTTCTCAGGCCGATATAATAACGATCTTTGCTGCACGACCACCTGCCCAGGTGGCGGAATTGGTAGACGCACTAGTTTCAGGTACTAGCGGGTAACACCGTGGAGGTTCGAGTCCTCTCCTGGGCACCATAAGATGTTCTGGCGTAAGCCGCAGTAGTTCGAGAAACCCCGCAAGATGAATGGTCTGCGGGGTTTTTTTCGTTCCGCTCAGATCCCGCACATTCCGCTGACGTCCGAGGCAAGCATGGCGCCATCATCGAGGCCTCGCTGGCGATCCTCGCAGCCGCTTCGCCAACCACGAGAAGACGGGGGCTATCGCAAGGATGGCCCCGTATGGGTCGCCAAGCTCGAGCTGGGCGAAGGCGATGAACCCGAGCAACGCGAAGCGCGGGCGTTGCGGAAGCGTCAAGTCAACGACGTGACTGACCAACTCCTTGCCCGGCTCGCCGAGGAGAGCACCGCATGAGCTTCCCCGCAGAGATCAAGGGCTGCATGAAGGACTGCTCACTCAACGCCTTACTTTGAGAGCGAACAGTCCCTGCGGCCGGAAGTACAGTGCCACGATCACGAGCAAAAGAATTGTCGCCTTCGCCATCGATCCGCTAAACAGAAGTTCGAACATCGACTGAAGTTGGCCGATCGCAAACGCCGACAGAAACGTGCCGAGCAAGCTCTCAATTCCGCCGAACACCACGACGATGAACGTGTCAACGATGTACTGCTGCCCCGTGACCGGTCCGGTCGACGCAAGCATCGTGAGCGCGCTGCCAGCAATGCCAGCCAGCCCGCATCCCACAGCAAACGTCACAGCGTCGACACGTTCGGTGTCGATGCCGGCAGCACCGGCCATCGGGCGGTTTTGCATGACCGAGCGGATCCGCAGACCCCAGCGGCTGCGAAACAGAAACAGATAGACCGCCAGAGCCACTGCGAAGGTGAGAAACAGGATGAAAATGCGGCTAAGCGGAAGTCCGATGTTCGGCGTGACATTCCAGGCGCCTTTTAACCATGTGACGGTCGGCACACTCACATCGATGGGGCCGAAGACCTGCCGGTAGACCTGCTGAAGCACCAGTGACAGGCCCCACGTCGCGAGCATGGTGTCGAGCGGTCGATGGTAAAGCCGCCGGATCATCACGCGCTCCAGCACGAAACCGACGGCAGCCGTGACGACGAATGCCACCACGATCCCGACCAAAAAGTACGCGCCCATCAGTGCTGGAAATAGGCGCTGGAATACGACTGCAGTCAGGTAAGTCATGTATGCGCCAAGCGCCATGAGCTCACCGTGCGCCATGTTGATCACGCCCATCAAGCCGAATACGATGGCAAGGCCCACTGCCATCAGCGCGAGCACGGTGAAAAGCGACAGGCCGTTGAACACCTGTACGAGGAAGAGATCGAGAGACATGGTGGCGACTTTGTAAATGGGTGTCGCGAACGCGCTTGCAGTGCGCGTCCGTCATGCTGTTTGCGAAGCGGCTTAACCCAGCTTCGGGAACGGGTTCGGCTCGATCAACGGCGACTCGTAGACGATGTCCACCTGCCCGTCGGGCCTGAACACCCCGATCAGCGAATGCTTCCACAAGTGATGATTGCTGACATGGAAATGCACATCGCCTTCCGGCGCACTCCATGCGAGTCCCGATGAAGCAGCGACCACCTTCGCGACATCGGTACTCTGCGCCTTCTCCACGCCAAGCTTCCATAGATATACGGCAGTGTAGGCGGCTTCGAGCGTATCGCCCAGCACGCGATCCTGACCATATTTCGCCTTGAACGCCTTCACGAATTTCTCATTCTGCGGATTCTTTTCGCTCTGGAAATAGCCCATGCTCGAGTAAACGCCAACCAGGTTGTCCTTGCCGACGCCGATCGCTTCTTCCTCGGTCACAGCGAGCGCCATGATTGCTTGATTCTTCCCGCTTATCCCCACTGAATTGAGCTGCTTGTAAAATGCGACATTCGAACCACCAACAATAGTCGACAGAATCACGTCCGGCTTCGCAGCCTTGATCTTGTTGATCACCGATGAGAACTCCGTCGCACCGAGCGGAAAGTAATCCTCGCCGAGTACCGTGCCGCCCACCTTTGCAATGGCAGCCTTAGCGATACGGTTAGTGGTGCGCGGCCAGATGTAGTCGGAACCGATCAGGTAAAACTTTTTGCCTTTGTTCTTAGCAAGCCAGTTCACGGCGGGGATCGTTTGCTGCGTCGCTTCCTGGCCGGTGTACATGATGTTCTTCGACATCTCCAGACCTTCGTAGTACGTGGGGTAGTAAAGCAGACCGTTGTAGCGCTCGAAAACCGGCAGAACCGCCTTGCGCGAAGCTGACGTATAGCAGCCGAACACCGCCGCTACCTTGTCGCTTTCCACCAGCTTCTGCGCTTTTTCGGCGAAAGTCGGCCAGTCACTCGCGCCATCTTCGACGATTGGCACGATCGGTCGTCCCATCACGCCGCCGGCCGCATTGATCTCGTCGATCGCCAGCTTTTCCGCGTCGACGACATGCGCTTCGGCAATCGCAATCGTCCCGGTCAGAGAGTGAAGGATGCCGACTTTGATCGGCTCGGCGGCGGTTGCAGCAGGCGCGCCTAGCATGAGAGAACCCGGGAGTGCACTGGCGGCGGTTGCAGCAACGGCTGTCTTAAGAAAGTCGCGGCGAGAATTCTTCATGGTGCCTTCAACTAGAAAGTTTTTAGACAAAAAAAAACCCGCAACTAAGAAGAACTTAGCTGTCGGGCTTTTTGGCCTTTGCCGTAAATGACTCCTTTGTCAGATGCGGCGGAATTCACTATGATCGTTGTGCAGGACTGGCGTGCTGCTGCGGATCACGAGCGTACAAGAGCAAGGTCTATGCCAAATTGCTCGCATCCACGTCGAGATCCGTCGATACCTTGGCATTGCCTTATATATTGATTCAACGACGATGCGGCCATCTCAGCAAGCCTTGCGAATGGCCGCCAGCTTGATCGCCCTACACGCCAACTTGTGGCAGAAATGCACGGTGGCTGTGCGCTGCTAAACAGTGCGCACAAGTCTGGGTATATGAACCATCAACGGGAATGTCATCGTCGTCACAGGAACACAATATGTCCTTACCCAGATATGAACCGGTGAAAATCGGCGTGTTGTATTCGACCACTGGCGTAACCGGTCTTATCGAATCCTCCCAGCAAAGCGCCACACTCTTCGCCGCGGATGAGATCAACCAGGCAGGCGGCATCAACGGCCGGGAAATCCAGCTTCACGTGCGCGATCCGGGTTCCGTCTCGGCCAACTACGCTTCGATGGCCGAGGAGCTGATCGTCGAGAAGGGAGTGCGGCTCATAATGGGCTGCTATATGTCGAGTGGCCGCAAGCTGGTGATTCCAGTGGTCGAGCGGCACAACGCACTCCTCTTCTACCCGACCCTTTATGAAGGATTCGAATACAGTCGCAACGTCTTTTGTACCGGGACGCTCCCGAATCAGACTTGCGTGCCGCTAGCCGATTACATGCTTGCGAATTTTGGCTCGCGTGTGTTCATGATAGGATCAAATTACATCTATCCTTACGAAACCAACAGGATCATGAAAGACTTCGTGTTCGAGCGCGGAGGCGAAACGGTCGAAGAGATCTACGTGCCGCTCGACGCCAGCGAAGATCACTATCGCGCCATCGCGACCCGCATTGCTTCACTGTCACCCGACTTCGTGTTCTCGACGGTCGTAGGCGTCGGCGTCGAGCGCCTGTATCGCAGCTTCGCGAAGACCGGCCTCGATCCACTTGTGATGCCGATCGCAAGTGTGACCACATCGGAGGCGGAGATTGCCGCAATGGGCGCGGACCTCGGTGAAGGGCACTTCACATCGGCTTCGTATTTCCAATCCATCGATACGGCGATGAACCGAACGTGTCTCGCCAACTACCGGCACTTCATGGGCGACAACACTGTCACCAATATGTGCTGGGAAGCAGCCTACTTCCAGATGCAGGTGCTGGCCCATGCGATGCGCGACGTGGGAAGCGACAATCCAGTAGCGCTGCTACGCGCAATACCGGGCATGGAGTTCGATGCACCGCAAGGACGTATCCGCATGGACGAAGAAAATCACCATGCATATCTACACGCTCGGATTGGCCGGGCCAATGCAAAAGGACAATTCGACATCGTCGGTTCAATGCCCGGGCGCCTGCGCGCCGATCCGTTCGTGATTGCGCACACGCCGTCCCATGACGGACCCACCGCGCACGGATTACACGCTGTCGTCGGAGGTAGGTCATGACTCACAGTCCACTTACTCCGCAGTCTTTGCAGGAAATACGATCGCTTCGCATAGCGGTCGTGCATCAACCCGACCAAGACCGCAATGAGTTACTCGAACATCTCAAGAGGATTGGCTGCAAGGTACAGGTATGCTGGCCTAACCTCGAAGTCGAACTCGACACGATCGACCTCGTGATCATGTCAGTCACGCCGCAGACTGCGGCTTATCACCATGCATGGCTCGGCGACAAAAACGCGCCTCCCATTATTCCGATCGTGACGTATGAGAATCCGGTGGTGATCGAAGCAGTCATGCAGCTGAATGCGTTTAGCGTGATTCCCTCGCCG
>JAXDQB010000233.1:0-2574 GCA_034668065.1 Paraburkholderia sp. | reverse complement strand
CCACCTCAATCGCATCGGCGTCGTTGCCAAGCGCTGCCTGGCGCGAGGCAACCAGCGCCGCATCGACGCTCGCTCGCTCGGCGGCTTCCAGCAATTCGCCGTCGGCTGCCAGCGCCGCCTCGGTCGCCTCGATCATGCGTTCTGCTTCGACCTGCGCTTCACGCAGCGCACGCGCATGCATGTCGATTTCGGCCGACCTGAAACTGTCTTCCAGCATGCGTGCGATCTCATCGTCGGCAAGACCATAAGACGGCTTGACGACAACGGACGCTTCGACCCCCGAATGCTGCTCGCGGGCCACCACCGAGAGCAACCCGTCGGCGTCGACCTGATAGGTCACACGAATGCGGGCCGCGCCTGCCACCATTGGCGGAATGCCGCGCAGCTCGAAGCGCGCCAGTGAACGGCAGTCCGATACGAGCTCGCGTTCGCCTTGCACGACATGGATCGCCATAGCCGTCTGGCCGTCCTTGAAAGTCGTGAACTCTTGAGCGCGCGCCACGGGAATGGTCGAATTGCGCGGAATGATCTTTTCGACGAGGCCGCCCATCGTCTCCACGCCAAGCGACAGCGGAATCACGTCGAGCAGCAGCCAGTCGTCGCCGCCGCGGTTGCCGGCCAGCAGGTCGGCCTGGATCGCCGCCCCAAGCGCGACAACTTGATCGGGATCGAGATTGGTCAGCGGCGGCTGGCCAAAAAACGCTTCGACGGCGCGGCGAATGACCGGCATGCGCGTGGCCCCGCCAACGAGCACGACACCCTTGATGTCGGCCGGCGAAACCTTGGCATCGCGCAGCGCCTTCTTCGTCGGTCCCAGTGTGCGCTGAACGAGTTGCTCGGCCAACGCCGCAAACTCGGGCTCGGCGATGGTCTGCGCAATGGTCGTACCGTCCGAGATCGTCGCTTCGAGCAAGGCCTCGGGCTTTGTCGACAGTGCTTCCTTCGTTGCGCGCACACGGTCAAGCAAGAGTCGCACGTCCTCCGCGGCCAAACTCTGCGACGCGAGACCCGCTTGCGTCAGGACATGTCGAAAGAGCACATGATCGAAATCGTCGCCCCCGAGCGCGGAATCGCCGCCCGCAGCCAGCACCTCGAACACGCCTTTGGTCAGCTTGAGAATCGACAGATCGAAGGTGCCGCCGCCGAGGTCATAGACAGCGTACAGCCCCTCTGCGCTGTTATCGAGCCCATAGGCGATTGCCGCCGCCGTCGGCTCGTTGAGCAGCCGCAGTACGTTGAGCCCTGCAAGCCGTGCGGCGTCCTTGGTTGCTTGCCTTTGTGCCTCATCGAAGTACGCAGGCACGGTAATGACGGCGCCGACCAGCTCGTCGCCCAACGTGTCTTCCGCACGCTGCCGCAGCGTCGCAAGGATCTCGGCGGACACTTCCACCGGACTCTTGACACCTGCGACGGTACGAATCTGCACCATACCGGGCGCTTCGACGAAGTCGTACGGCGCGTTCTCCGCGCCCTCCACTTCCGCCTTGCCGCGCCCCATGAAACGCTTCACAGAGACGATCGTATTACGAGGGTCGCTCGCCGCCTCCTCTTTCGCCGCGTGTCCGATACGGCGGCCGCCCTTGTCGAGGTAACGTACGACCGACGGCAGCAGCGCGCGGCCATGCTCGTCGGGCAGAGCGTCGGGTACGCCGCTGCGAACGGCCGCGACGAGCGAATTGGTCGTGCCAAGATCGATGCCGACGGCAAGACGCCGCTGATGCGGCGCCGCAGCCATGCCGGGTTCGGAGATTTGCAATAGAGCCATCTGAGATTTCTTCGGGGGACATGCCCCGCTATTGTTGATCGGCCGCGCGAAATGCGCAGCGAAACGCTAGTGCTCAAGCTTTTCGATTTGCGCACCGACTTCGGCCACGACGCGCTCGATAAACATCAATTGCCGCACGGCCTCTCCCGCCGCCTGGTCGGCGCCCCCATCGAGCAGGGCACCCAATTTGACGAAACGCAAGCGCTCCTCTTCGCGCAGTTCGTCATGCAGCGCGCCCAGCTCGCGGACGTTCCTGGCGCTCGCGGCATCCTCCACGCGCTCGCGCCATTCCATCTGCTGCATGAGGAACGCGGGCTCCATCGCCGTGTTGCTCTCCGCCCCCACATCCACGTTGCGCAGCGTCAGCAAATAAACGGCGCGTTTTAGCGGATCGCGCAGCGTGCTAAAGGCCTCGTTCGCACGCGCCGCCCATTGCATCGCGACGCGCTTTTGCGCGTCGCCCGCCGCCGCAAAGCGATCGGGGTGAACCTGTGTTTGCACTGCGCGGTAAGCGGCCTCGAGCGCGTTGGCGTCCAGCGCAAATTGCGCCGGCAACTGAAAAAGGTCGAAGTGGCTTTGCTGAATCGAGGACATGGGAGTCGATCGTCTATGAGGGCGCGCGGCATGGAAGACCACACGAAAAACCACGCGAAAATACGGGGATTCGAAAGTACGCGTCCACGTCTGCGGCGAGCGAACAAAAGGCGGCCTACGCCGCCTTGAACTTGCAGTCAGCGAACGACGGGGGTCGAAGCAGGCACTCGGTCGACGTCATGCGCTCTGGGTATGGGGCGGAGTACCCCAAAAGC
>JAXDQB010000232.1:0-6143 GCA_034668065.1 Paraburkholderia sp. | reverse complement strand
CCGGCTTGCCGAAGAGACTTTGCAGTTGCGGCGAAAGCGGTTGCTGGGCCGCTTGACCGTTCATCTGCCGAATCAACGCGAGATTGATGTCGTAAATCGGCACCTGCACTTTTTGCTCGGGCTCTTTGCTGTACTCGCCGCCCGTATCGTCAACGGTGGGCGGCGACACCATGCGCTGGCCGGGGACGATCGAGCAGGCCGATACGAGGCCCGCCAGCGCGATAGAAACAAATGTCTGGAATGTGCGAAAGCGGGGCTCTGGAAAGCACATCATGACCTCCTCTGTGTCGGTCCGTTGCTGAGCGGCTTGCCCTTGGATGTGATGCGTCTTTTGACCAAGGCGCCTGCGCTCGACAAGCCTATCGCGCGTAGTCGCTTTGCTGCTGGGGTTGAACCATTAAGTCAGGTTCTAAGATGAGCTCGCCGCACAGCACCCGGCGCCGCGGACGGCAACAGCTCGAGAGCCGTGCGCATAAATCGAATTTCCGTCGGCCGAGTATTGAAATGGGAGCGCTCGTCCATGCATCGGCCAGTGCATAAGTGACGATTACGGGAACGGAAAAATCGCTTTACCGCGGTTTCATCTTGGCAATAAAAGTAGCCTATGCACTCGCTGCCTAAGAGTGCGTTGGCAAACACAAGTGCGAAGTATGTGATAGAGCAGCTGGATTCCGCTGTGGTCGAGCCCGCTCGTCATCGTTTTTAGAGCTTGGAATTCTGTACGGCGGGCATCGTACGCATAGAGGCATGCATGCACGAAGGTGCGGAGGGCGAGCGGAGTGCTCGCGTTTTGGATGTTGCTTCTCAGTGGTTAAAGCCCTGCGGATTCATCGACTGCCAGCGCCAGTGATCCACGCACATGCGCTCGATTCCATGTTCCGCTCGCCAGCCGAGCAATCGCTCCGCTTGTGCCGTGCTTGCATAGCACGACGAGACGTCCCCAGGCCGCCGCCCGACGATTTCGTAGGGCACGCGTTGGCCCGATGCCGCCTCGAACGCGCGCACCACTTCGAGCACCGAGTAGCCGCGGCCGGTACCGAGATTGACCGTAAAGCTCGCATCGCGAGTTGAAAGCGTGTCGAGCGCGGCGATATGCCCGCGCGCGAGATCGACCACGTGAATGTAATCGCGCACCCCTGTGCCGTCAGGCGTGTCGTAATCGTCGCCGAACACGCGCAGCTTCTCGAGCTTGCCCACAGCCACCTGGGCGACGTACGGCATCAAATTGTTCGGAATGCCCGCCGGATCCTCGCCGAGGCGGCCGCTCTCATGCGCCCCCACCGGATTGAAATAGCGCAGCGTGGCGATTCGCCAGGCGGGATCGGATCGTTCGACGTCGCGCAGAATCTGCTCGGCAATAAGCTTCGACTGTCCGTACGGGTTCGTCGCCGATAGCGGAAACGATTCGTCGATCGGGGACTGATCAGGTACGCCGTAGACCGTCGCCGACGAGCTGAACACGAATCGCTTTACACCATGCGCACGCATGGCATCGAGCAGCACGAGCAGGCTGTCGAGATTGTTCCGGTAGTAGTCGATCGGTTTGGCAACCGATTCGCCCACCGCTTTCAATGCCGCAAAATGAATGGCCGCTTCGATCGGATGCGATGCGAAGATTCGCTCGAGCGTGACGGTGTCGCGCACGTCGGTCTCGTAGAACGCGACGGAGCGCCCGGCGATCTCCTCAATGCGGCGTACGGCTTCACGCCGGCTGTTGACGAGATTATCGACGATGACCACGTCATAGCCGCTCTTGAGCAATTCCACGGCCGTGTGCGAGCCGATGAAACCTGCGCCGCCCGTCACCAGAATTGTGCCTTGGTTCGCCATCGTCATACTCCGTCAAAGATCAAAGTGAAACGCCGGTCAGATCTTTTAATGTCTTCAAATAGTGCGCAACGACAGCCGCTTCGTCGAATTCCGCGATGACCTTGGCGCGGCCGCGCTCACCCATCGTCCGTCGTTCTTCGTCGCTCATTTCTATCATTTGCTCGAGCTTTCCGGTGAGGCTCGTCGCGTTGCGCACTTCGCACAGCAGCCCTGTCACGCCGTCCTCGACGACCTCCCGGCAACCGGGTACGTTAGTCGCGACGATCGGCCGACCCATGGCCGACGCTTCCATCAGCGTGCGCGGCACGCCTTCCCGATAGGAGGGCAGCACGACGCAGCCGGCGTTCGCAATGTACGGGCGCACGTCGTGCGCTTCTCCCAGGTATTCGATGATGCCTTCGCGTTCCCAAGCCCGCACTTGTTCAAGTGTGATCGCACTCGGATTGTCGACGCTGGCCGGCCCGAGCAATTGAAAGCGTGCATGGGGATGCCTCGCGCGCAGTGCACGCGCAGAGTCGACATATTCGCCGACACCTTTATCCCAAAGCAAGCGTCCGATCAGGATAAATGTGAAGTTCTGTGTGCTAGGGGACGGCGTGTGGGCGAAATAATCGAGATCGACGCCTTCGCCGTTCAGAAGCCTCGCGCGCTGCGGGTGCGCGAGCAATCCTCGTTCGAGGAATGCGGCCCGATCGTCGCGGTTCAGGAACCAGACTTCGCGAGGAAAACGGAACGCGAGGCGGTATAGCGTCTTGGCGATGATGGCCGCCCGGCTTTTGCGGATGAACACGTATCCCAGGCCCGTAGTCACGGCGATAGACGGCACGCGTGCAAGCCAGGCGGCGATCGATCCGTAGATGTTCGGCTTGATCGTGTAGTGAAACACGACGTCGGGCGCGGTCTCGCGATAGCAGCGGTAAAGCTCGAAGAGCGTACGCAAGTCGTCGCGCGGGTTCGTGCCTTTCGAGGCCACGAAGAGCTCGATGGTGCGACAGCCCATCTCTTCAAGGAGCACGAATGTCCGGTCGCGCGGCGCGATCACCGTCACCGTCACCCCCTTGCCGATGAGTGTACGGATCAGCCCATGCCGGTAGGTGTAGATTGCCCACGCGGTGTTGCAGACGAGGCAGACCGAAAGCGGGCGAGCGGATTGAAGGGTTTGAGCGGAATAGTTCGGCTTCATTCGGTAGGCGTTGCGAGCACCGCCCGCTTCATTCGCTGCAGCAGCTTGTAGGGTGTGATGAAGTGCAGAAGATTCTTTAGGAGTCCGAGCCAATCGTAGATGTTCCCCGCGTTGAAATAGCGCAACTGCAGCTTGATCGTGGAAATGACCTGCTGGCGGCGTTTCGTAGCGCTGATGCCGCCTTCGTTGATTTCGTAGTAAAGACCGAGCTCGGGCAGGTTCGCGCAATCGTAGCGCTCCATGAGGCGCAGGAACAGGTCGAGATCCTCGGCAGCCCGGTATGCGGCACGGTAGTTGCCGACGGCACGCACCGCATCGACACGCAGCATCATCGCCGGATGCACGAACGACGAGCGGAAAAATCGCATTCGGCGCACGTCGGCCGGCTTGGTTGCCGGCTTGAGCGTGAAAAGCGGCTTGCCCTCGTGCGACACCACCTGCGTCCACATTCCCACACCTGCCACGTTTGGGTGCGCCTCGAGGTAGGCGCGCTGCTTGACAAGGCGTTGGGGCGCAGCAAGATCGCCCGCGTCGATGCGTGCCGCGTATTTGCAGCCGCGTGCGGCGAGCGCCTCGATGCCGGCTTGCAGCGCGCGCTCGACGCCGCCGTTTTGCGGCATTCGGAGGATTTCGACGACGACGTTGGGCAGATCGGGCGCGACGAGCGGCGGCTCGCTGCCGTCGTCGACGATCAGCACGCCCACCGGCTCGCGCTCGACGAACGACGCGAGCGTGCGTTCGAGATTCGCTTGCGCGTTGTAGGCGGGCATCAGCACGGTGACGTCGGCGAGCGTATCGCGTGGTGCGTGCGAAGCGAAAGGCAGCGTCATGGGCGCAGCTTGTAGCGTATGTAGAAGAGATTCACCGACGCGGCGGCGAGGTAACCAGCGGCGAGCCCGACCAGCGCACCGTACGAGCCGATGCGGGCAATGGCAAAGAGGTTGACGGAAAATGCGACGGCGAGCGCGAGCACCCACTTCGCGAGCAGTACGAACTTGGCCTGGTACTTGAGCACGACAAGATTGCCGATTGCCTCCACGCCGGCGGGCACCGATAGCCACACGCACCAGCGGAAGATGGAGATGGCGCCTTCGTAGTCGGGCCCGAACACGCGCGTGATGATGAGGTGCGCCAACAGATCGAGCACGAACGCGCCCAACGCCATTAGCGCGGCCGCGAAGACGACGAGCCGCCGAACGTTGCGCAGCAGATGCCGCGCGTCATGCACCCGGTAGACGAACGCCGGTGCGATCGTCTGCGCGAGCATGAGGCCGAGCGCAATCCAGTTCTCGTTGATTTGCTGCGCGGCCGAATAACGGCCGAGATCGGCGAACGAGATCGCACGCTCGAGCATGAGCCTGTCGAGCTTCAGAAAGAGATACATGCAAATGAGGCCCGCCCAGAAAACCGTACCGGCACTGGCGAAATGACGCAGGAGCGGCCACTCGACGCGCCAGCCGAGCGTACCGCCATGGCGGCACACGTAGTAGAGGACGAGCACGCCGCCGATCACGGCCGCTTCGGCGGCCCAAAGCCACCCGAACCGCGCGGGCGCGGCGGCCATGCGCACGAGCAAATACACCAACGCGGCTTTGGCAAGCGCTGTTGCGATGCTCGTCACCAGTTGCGGCTTGCTGTAGGTCATGCTTTGCAGCCACGAATTGACGATGCCGATGAACGGCTCGCGAAAGAGCATCGTCACGGCGAGGCCGGCCAGCATCGCGCCGACGAGCGGGTCGGTCGCGCCGGCGGCGATCCCCACCCAGGTCGCGACCAGCGCAAGGGCGGAGATGGTCATGCGCAGCGCAAATGCGCTGCCGAGCACGGTGCCGAGCACAGCAGCAGGCCGATTTACAATCGTAGGGACAAGGATCTCCGCGCCGCACACCCACGTGACAGGGGCAAGGACGAGCAAGAGCGTGTTCGCGTATTGCCACTTGCCGAACGCGTCGGGGCCGAAGTAGCGGGCCAGCAGGCCGCTGATGGCGATAGCGACGATGATCTGCGTCAGCCTTTCAAGGCCGAGCCAGACGATGTTCGAGACGGCAATGGCTACGTCCCGATTCGCAAAACGCTTCAGCATGCGGCCCGCGGCAGGAATTTTGCTCGCCAGCCATATGCCGGGGACGTCCGCAATGCGGCGATGCGAGCCGTAGCGGGGGCATCGGCTGACGAATGTCCGGCAGAGAAACGTCTTGGCATTAAAATGGTGCGTCGCGCGGCTGTCGAAAAACGGCAATTATAAGTTGGAATGCCGGCGTGCCTTTCGTGCAGCGCGCCGGCAACTGCGGTTATCGACTGCGCTTGGCAATTGCGCCTGGTAACTTGCGCTCGGCAACGGCAGTTATCATCCGCGGCGCCGCACAGCCATCCGTGGAAGATGTGGCGACGCCGCCGCGCATCTGCGCTTTACATCTCCTTTATTCTCGCGGTCATTGATAGAGACTACCCATGATTTCATCATCCATCTTCAAGGCGTATGACATCCGCGGCATCGTCGGAAAGACACTTGATGCCGATGTCGCCCGTCTGGTCGGCCGTGCATTCGGCAGCGAGATTCGCGCCCAAGGCGGCGATGCCGTTGTGGTCGCCCGCGATGGGCGTCTGTCGGGCCCTTCGCTCGTTGCTGCGCTGGCTGAGGGCTTGCGCGCGGCGGGCGTCGATGTCGTCGACCTCGGCATGGTGCCCACGCCGGTCGGCTATTTCGGGGCGAGCGTGCCGCTTGCGCTGCCAGGCGGCGAGCGCACTGTCGATTCCTGCATCGTCGTGACGGGCAGCCACAACCCGCCTGATTACAACGGCTTCAAGATGGTGCTGCGCGGCGCGGCCATCTACGGCGATCAGATTCAGGCGCTTTACCGGCGCGCCGTCGAAGGCAACTTCAGCACCGGCAACGGCGATTATGTCGAGTACGACATCGCCGACAAGTACATCGAGCGCATCGTCAGCGACATCAAGCTTGCGCGGCCGATGAAGCTCGTGGTCGATACGGGCAACGGCGTGGCGGGTGGCCTTGCGCCGCGTCTTTTCAAGGCGCTCGGCTGCGAGCTCGTTGAACTCTTTACCGAGATCGATGGCAACTTCCCGAATCACCACCCGGACCCGGCGCATCCGGAAAATCTGCAGGACG
>JAXDQB010000231.1:0-15731 GCA_034668065.1 Paraburkholderia sp. | reverse complement strand
CACCAATGGCATCAAGGTTAATTTAGCATTAAATCCATACCGCAGACCTATGAAAAATGATAGGGAAAACGCGGGGCGGTAACTTGCGCCGAGAACGATATGGACGCTACCCTATTCGAAAATCGTTGGCTCTTTAAGAATCAATGACTTATGACTGCTTAATTTTAGGGCGGGCAGGACGAGTCTCAGCCGCTCGTTTCTTGGAGCCTTTTGATTCCAATGGCTCCGGCCGCTCTGCGCAGAAAACAGGCAAAAGTTGTGTATGACACAAACCCTTTACGCTCCTTGGAGCGGTGGATCGGACTCGGGCCTGGAGAAGGGCTGCAGGCCGGATCTGTCCAGCTGCGCCATGCATTTTGAATGCGGCGCAAACTCTGGGATAGTCGGCGGTTGCTGGACGCGTACGGCAGTAGTCGGTGCTCTCCACAGAGGATAAACTATCTCGGACGACAGGCTGACCGGCAACCCTGCAATCCGGCAATCCGGCAATCCGGCAATCCGGCAATCCGGCAAACGATGTAACACCGTGCGATCACCAAAATAAATATAGGAAGATATGAAAAATATTTTAGATTATCCGGCTCTCGTTTTTGTGATTTCATTTTTGGTGTTGTGGTTCTCGGGGTTGATAGGGGCTTTCATTGGCAAGCGGCGAGGGAAGTTGGAAGGAGTCGAGCGAGAAGATTTCGACGTTATCCGGACCGCCGCGCTGACACTGCTCGGTCTCATTATTGGCTTCAGCTTTGCTATGGCCACGAACCGGTACGACCTGCGAAAAAGCTATGAAGAGGCGGAGGCGAACGCGATTGGCACGGAATATCTCCGGGCCGACGTGTTGCCCGCAGCAGACGCCGCAAAGGTGCGTGTGCTACTTCTGCGGTACCTTGATCAGCGGGTGTTGTTCTATAAGACTCACGATCCGCAGCACCTGTCACAAATCAATGCCGATACGGCGCAGTTGCAGGCCGAACTTTGGTCTCTAGTCCGCGCTTCAGCTCAAGCACAACCCACGCCCATTATTGCGCTGGTCGTTTCGGGAATGAACGATGTGCTGAATTCCCAGGGGTACACGCAGGCGGCCTGGTGGAACCGGATCCCGATCGAGGCATGGGCGCTGTTGTTTCTGATTGCGCTTTGCTGTAATGCGCTGATGGGGTATGGGTCGCGTAATTCTAAGGCGCGAGCGACAATCCACCCAGTTCTACCCCTGATTGTCTCCATTTCGTTCATGCTTATCGCAGATATTGACACTCCACGAGTTGGCTTCATACGAGTGGTGCCACAAAATCTGCTCAGTCTTGTTGAATCGCTGCATTCGCATCCGGCGGGCGACGCGAATTAGCGGCCGTGAGGTCCTCGAGGTACATCGGATTGTCCATCATTCTTACGATTCGACGCATCACGCTTGGGCTCGCAATTTGTAAAGGGGGGCTACTTTGAGCACCCGTGACCATCCTCCCACGACATCTTCCGATTCCGCGCGTTGGGACGAGCAGGCCGGGTTTGCGCCTGCGCCCGTGGCACCCACACGCAAGATCATTCATTGCGACTGCGACTGCTTCTACGCCTCAGTCGAGATGCGCGACGATTCGAGCCTGCGAGGGCGGCCCCTGGCAGTAGGCGGGCGGCCCGAGCATCGCGGCGTCATCGCCACCTGCAACTACGAGGCGCGGCGTTTCGGCATTCACTCCGCCATGTCCTCCGCGCTGGCGACGCGCAAGTGCCCCGAGCTGCTCATCCTGCCGCCTGCGATGGAAAAATACCGGATCGCCTCGCGCCAGATCATGGCCATCTATCGCGACTACACCGCTGACGTCGAACCGCTTTCGCTTGACGAAGCGTACCTCGACGTGACGCACTCCACGCTTTGCAAAGGCAGCGCCACGTTGATGGCGGCCGAGATTCGGGAGCGCGTACGCGAGACGGTGGGCGTTACCGTCTCCGCGGGCGTGGGTCCGAACAAGTTTGTCGCCAAGATCGCATCGGACTGGAACAAGCCCGACGGATTGTTCGTCGTGCGTCCCGGCGAAGTCGACGCGTTCGTCGCCGCATTGCCGGTGCGAAAGATTCTCGGCGTCGGCCAAGTGACGGCCACGAAGCTGGAGAAGCTCGGCATTGAGACCTGTGTTGACTTACGGCAATGGGCACTCGTGGATTTGCATCGACATTTCGGCGCATTCGGCAGGCGGCTCTATGAGCTTTCGCGCGGCATTGATCATCGCGCGGTTCAGGCGAATCAGAAGCGCAAGTCGATCAGCGTCGAAACGACTTACGTCACGGACCTCCACACGCTTGACGAATGTGCGGCCGAGGTCCGGTGTCTTGCCGAGCAGCTCGACGTGCGCGTCGAGCGTGCCGGTGCGGCGGCGGCCGTGCGCAAACTATTCGTCAAAATCCGGTTCGCCGATTTTCAGCGTACGACCATTGAATGTCCCAAAGGCAGCTCGTCCGAAGCGTTTATGGCCGACGAGACAAACGTGTCGATGCTGCTCGCGCTGCTCGAAAGGGGCTTCGCGAGGCGCAACCAACCGGTGCGGCTGCTTGGCGTCGGCGTGCGGCTCGACGCAGGCGATGTGGCGAAAAGCGGTCAAATTTCGCTGTTCGCCGATGAGCCCAATTGAAGCGGCGAATTGCTTCGCCGTTGTGCGCAAAGCGGCTGTTGGCCGTCGAGGCATTGCTTGACGTGAAGCGGCGCGTCGCTATCTGTCGAAGGCCGCCCTGGCGAGATCGACTTCAAGCTGCATCGCTGAGCGGCGCAGGGCGGAACGGAAATTTAGTGTGCTGGCGCATTAGTCATGCCGTTGTGCCGCAAAAGCGCGTCGATGGTCGGCGCACGTCCACGAAAGGCCTTGAACGAATCCATCGCGGGCCGGCTGCCGCCGACTTCCAAGATCTCTTGGCGATAGCGTCGGCCCGTGTCCGCGTCGAGCACGCTGCCGTTCACCGCGCGCGCGGCGTCTTCGAAAGCGGCATAGGCATCGGCGGAAAGCACCTCGGCCCACTTGTAGCTGTAGTAACCCGCCGCATATCCGCCGGCGAAGATGTGACTGAAGGTGTTCGGCCAGCGCGAGAATGCCGCCTGCGGGATGACGTGATAACGCGCGTTGATCTCGCGTGCCAGATCGTTCGCGCTTTGCACGCCGGACGCGTCGAAGTCTGTGTGCAGGTGCATGTCGAAGGTCGAAAAGACGATCTGACGCAACGTACCGAGCCCGCTCTGAAAGTTCTTCGCCGCCAGCATCTTCTCGAACAGCTCGCGCGGCAGCTTGGCGCCCGTGTCGACATGCGAGGACATGTCGGCCAGTACGTCCCACTCCCAGCAAAAGTTTTCCATGAACTGCGAAGGCAGCTCGACCGCGTCCCATTCAACGCCGTTGATGCCCGATACCGCCAAGTCATCGACACGCGTAAGCATGTGATGGATCCCGTGCCCGAATTCGTGGAAAAGCGTGATCACTTCGTCATGCGTGAAGCAGGCCGGCTTGCCGCCCACGGGCGCCGAGAAATTGCAGGTGAGATAGGCGACGGGCGTCTGCACGCCGTGTTCTGTCTTATGGCGTGAGCGGGCGTCGTCCATCCAGGCGCCGCCGCGCTTGCCTTCGCGCGCGTAGAGATCGAGGTAAAACTGCGCGACGAGCGTGCCGTCCCGGTTCTCGACGCGGAAAAAGCGCACGTCCGGATGCCAGACCGCGGCTTCGTCGCGACGGATCGAGACGCCGAAGAGCGCTTCGGCGACCTTGAACAGGCCGCTCAGAACCACGTGTTCCGGGAAATACTGCTTCACCTCGTTTTCGGAAAACGCGTAGCGCTTTTCTCGCAGGCGTTCGCTCGCAAACGCGATGTCCCATGGTTCCAGTTGCGCGAGTCCGAGTTCGCTCGCGGAAAATTCGCAAAGCTCGCGCCAATCCTTTTCTGCGTAGGGGCGTGCGCGTTGAGCGAGATCGTCGAGAAACGCCACGACTTGATCCGGCGAATCGGCCATTTTCGGCACGAGCGAGACTTCCGCGAAGTTGCGGTAGCCGAGCATCTGCGCCTCTTCACGTCGCAGTTGCATCAGTTCGGCCACGATTTCCGTGTTGTCCCACTCCGCCTTGCCGGCGCCGTAGACGGGGCCCAGCTCCGAAGAACGCGTCACATATGCGCGATACATCGCTTCGCGCATCGGACGATGTGCGGCGTATTGCATCACCGGAAAGTATGACGGGAAGTGCAGCGTAAACTTCCAGCCCTTTATACCCGCCGATTCCGCGGCTTGGCGCGCGGCCTCGATAACGTCCTCAGGCAGCCCCGCCAACTCGGCCTCGCTCGCGGCGATATAGACGTAGGCGTTGGTCGCGTCGAGCACGTGGTCGGAAAATGCCTTGGCAAGCGCGGCCTGCCGCTCCTGCAGCTCGGTGAAGCGCGGCTTCTCCTCTTCGGGCAACTCGGCGCCCGACAGCCGGAAGTCGCGCAGCGCGTTGTCGAGGATCTTCTTGCGCTCTGCGCTGAGCGTCCCGTACTCGGGACTTGCGGCAATCGCCTTGTATTTCTCGAACAACGCGAGATTTTGGCCGACGCTCGACCAGAATTCGGTCACGCGCGGCAGGTTTTCACCATAGGTGGCCCGCAGCTCGGGCGTGTCGGCTACGCTGTTGAGGTGGCCGACGATACCCCAGGCTCGCGCGAGCGGTTCAGTTGATCGCTCGGTGGCGTCGACCACGTCGGCCCAGGTGGCCGGCGTTTGAGGGGCGAGCGCGCGCTCGATGGCCGCTTTGGCGTCGGCGAGCAGCACGTCCAGCGCGGGCGTGACGTGCTCGGGGCGGATCTCCCCGAAGCGCGGCAGGCCGGAGAAGTCGAGCAGCGGATTGCCGCTATGCGGGAGTTTGTCGGACGCCTTGGAGGGATCTGACGCTTCGGACGTGGTTGACGTGTTCTGGGCCATGGAACTTCCTGTCTGCATTGGGGAGATAACGGGCATCATGCGCCCGAATAACCAGTTTGGGACGCCGTGTGCCTTTTCCAATAGGATCTGACCGGCGTTGCCCGGCATTCGTTCGGCTCGTGCCCCGCTTGCGCCGCAGGCGACAGGCCGACCAACGCACCTGGATGCCGCTATGCTATGCCGGCGACCCGGCCGGCGGCGCCATGCGCTCGGCGGCTTCGATCGTGTTGACGAGCAGCATCGTGATCGTCATCGGCCCGACGCCACCCGGCACCGGCGTAATGAAGCCGGCCACCTCGCGCACGCCCGCGAAATCGACGTCGCCGCAGAGCTTGCCCGCGTCGTCGCGATTCATTCCAACGTCGATAACGGCCGCCCCCGGTTTGACCATGTCGGGTGTTACGAGATTGCGTCGGCCCGTTGCTGCCACGATGACATCGGCCGTGCGCGTATGCGTCGCGATGTCGCGCGTCTTGCTGTGGCAAATGGTGACTGTCGCACCGGCTTCGAGCAGCAGCAGCGCCATCGGCTTGCCGACGATGTTCGAGCGGCCGATCACGACGGCGTTTGCACCTTTCAAATCAATGCCGCAGGCATCGAACATCTTCATGACGCCGTACGGGGTGCAAGGCCTGAAGAGCGGCTTGCCGGTCATCAGCGCACCGGCATTCGCGACGTGAAACCCGTCGACGTCCTTCTCGGGCGCGATGGCCTCGATGACTTTATGGCTGTCGATGTGCGGCGGCAACGGCAGCTGAACGAGGATGCCGTGAATTTCAGGATCGTGGTTCAACGCGTCGATGCGCGCGAGCAATGCGGCTTCGGAAAGCGTGGCGGGATAGCGGTCGAACGACGAGTGGATGCCGTTGTCCTCGCACGCCTTTACCTTGTTGCGTACGTAGACCTCGCTCGCGGGATTGTCGCCAACGAGCACGACTGCGAGCCCCGGCTTGCATCCGCGCGCCGCGAGCGCCGCGGCGCGCGCGGCGACTTCGGTACGAAGGGTCTTGGACAGGGCGATGCCGTCGATCAGTTGGGCTGTCATGGTGGTCGGTCGAGATGGAGTATGGGGTGAAGCGCAATGCGGAGCACGGAGGGGCGCCGCGGCGCGAGCGCCGGGATGGCAGGGGCAGCCACCCGGCACGCGCGGGTGCCGCGTGAGCCTATGCGGTTCATGGTCCGCCGCAACGCGCGAAAGCGAAATTATACCGTCGCGCCGTCTGGCCCACGGGCGAAACGAGAGGCTCACACGCCGGCCGGGAGGACCGAAGACCGGCGGCAGGAGGTCCTACTGTTGCGGCTTGTTCGAGAGCGCGAGCCGCAGCAGATCGGCCACCGTGTTGACATCGAGCTTTTCCATGATGTTCGCCCGGTGCGCCTCGACGGTCTTGATGCTGATGCCGAGATCGTCCGCGATCTGCTTGTTCAGGCGCCCGGCGATGATGCGCTCGAGCACCTGATGCTCGCGGGCCGTCAGTTTCGAAAGCCGCTCGGCGGTCGCACGCTGCTGCTGCACCGAGGTGCTTTCGCTGCGCGCCTTATCGAGCATGCGCTCCACGAGCTTGCGCAGTTCCGCTTCGTCGAACGGTTTCTCGATGAAGTCCATCGCGCCTTTTTTCATTGTCGATACTGCCATCGGCACGTCGCCGTGGCCTGTTACGAAAATGATCGGCAGGGATGCGTTTTCGGCGATGAGGCGCTCCTGCAACTCGAGGCCGCTCATGCCGGACATCCGCACGTCGAGAATCAGGCAGGCGATCTGCCCCGGGTGCTGGGCCGGCTGATAGGCGTCGAGAAACTGTTCGGCACTCGAGAAACACTGCACCCGATAGCCGTTCGCCTCCAGCAGCCAACGTAGCGAGTCGCGTACGGCTTCGTCGTCGTCTACGACAAAGACGGTTTCCTGAGTGGTAACTGGGCTACTCATAACTCTCCCGTAACGGTTTGTGGTCGTAGTGCTTCGGAGCTGCCCTGGTTGGGATCGGTCGGTTCGCCGATCGGCAGACTAACGTGAAACGTGGCGCCTGAAACCTTGCCGTGGTCGTCAATGTTGTTGACGACCCACAAGCGCCCACGGTGCGACTCGATGATGGAGCGGCATATGTTGAGCCCCATGCCCATGCCGTCGGACTTGGTGCTGTAGAACGGTTCGAAGAGACGTTCGATGGCCGCCTCGTCGACACCCGGCCCCTGGTCGACGACGCTGATGCAAACGAAGCCGGCGTCGAGCCGCACAACGACGCGGATGACGGGATCGACGGCGTCGGGCCGCGCCTCGTGCATGGCTTCCGCGGCATTCTTAAGCAGATTCACGAGCACTTGCTCGATGAGTACAAGGTCGACGTAGATGACAGGCAACCGCGAGCGGATTTCCGTGACGATGCGGATGCGGCGCTTGCGCGCCTCGATCTCGGCCAAGCCGACAGCGTCGGCCACGATGTCGGCAACGCGTGCGGCTTGGCGCTTGGGCTCGCTGCGCTTCACGAATTCGCGGATGCGCTTGATGATCATGCCGGCGCGCACGGCCTGTTGCGCCGTTTTCTCGAGCACCGGCAGCAGTGTCTCGGGCGTCGTGCGGCCTCCTTTGACGAGTGCCACGGTGCCCGAGCAATAGTTGTTGATCGCGGCGAGCGGCTGATTGAGCTCGTGCGCGAGCGAAGACGCCATCTCGCCCATCGTCATCAGGCGGCTCGTGAACTGCAGCTTCTCTTCCTGCTGGCGCGCAAGCTCCTGGGCCTGCTTTCGCGTCGTGATGTCGGTGGCGATTTGCATCTGCGCCAGATGGCCGTCCACCCATTGAATGTACTGACGGCGCACCTCGAACCACTTCTGGATGCTCTGTACGTAGACTTCGTGCGCATCGGCCGTGCTGCCGGTGAGCGCCGCGGCCGGCAGTCCCGCGTAGGTGTCGACCATGTCAATCGAATCCGACGAGGCCTGCTGGGTGTCGAAGCCGCCGCCGGCGAGCTCGAGGTGCCCGTCGGGCCGGATGCCGAAAAGGTGCCGGTAGTAGCGGTTCGCAAAGAGCAGCTCGGCTTCATCTGCGGCGAGCACTGAGACCGCCGCATCGAGGCTTTCGAGCACGGTCGTGAAACGCTCGTGCGCGGCGGCGAGTTCCTCGCGCGCGCGCTTCGGTTCGGTGATATCGGTCATCGACGACATCCAGCCCGTTTGCCGCCCTGAACTATCGATGAGCGGCGAGACGTACAGACGCGCGTGGAAGATGGAACCGTCTTTGCGGCGCACGCGCAGCTCGAACCCAGAGGAGGGGGCTTTGCCGCGCAGCGTCATGTCGAGCTGGCGCTGCATTTCGGGGTAGGCGTCGCGTGGCCAGTACGGAAACGGTGCCGTCTTGCCGACGAGATCGCTGTCGTCCCAGCCCGTCATCCGGCAGAAGGCGGGGTTCACGTGCGTGATCCGCCCGTGCATGTCGAGCACGCGCATGCCGATCAGCACCGAATTTTCCATTGCGCGCCGGAAAAACGCTTCTGCATAGAGCGCCTGCTGCGCCTCAAAGCGCTGCCGTGTGTGTTTCCAAAGACTCCAGAGACTCCAGAGCACAAAGCACGAGAGCCCCGCCACCAGCCATACCAGTGTGTTATTGGTGAAGTTCGTGATCTGCGGAAACGCATAGACGCGCACCGTCAGTCCCTGGCCCGGCGGATCGAGCGGCAGGTCGTTGAAGAGATCTCGCGGCAGGCGGGGGCGCGTCGAGGTGGTCGCGAGTTCGTGGGTGTTCACGTCGAGCAGCGAAATCTTGTACTTCGCCGAGAGCTCGGGAGGGATGTCGTGTTTGAGGATGCCCTCGATCGAGAACACGGCGGCAATCGAGCCGAGGAACTCGCGATCGCGATAGACGGGCGTTTGCAGTGTCAGGTAGCCGTTGCCGAGGTCGTCGTAGATGAGCGGCGAGTAGATTTGGCGCCGCGTGCTGCGCGCTTCCGTGAATCCGGCTGTGACGGCCATGTCCAGCTGCGCGTCCGTGAGTCGCGCGAAACGCTGACCCGCGAGCGGCGGCGTCGTGTCCGGCCAATGCGGCGTTCTCTGGCTCGTGTACCAATTCAGATAGATGATCTCCGGGTGCGCCTGCATGACGTCGGCCGTCGACACCTGGAACGAGCGCTGATCGGCATGGCCCCCGGAGACGTCGCGCGCGAGCGCCTGCAGTTGCTCCTGCACTCCCGTCATGGACAGGCGGATCTGCTGCTGTGCCCATGCGACGTTGCGGTAAAGCGTGTCTTCCTGTTGTTGTTGCTCGCGCCTGTTCAAGCTCCAGAGGATCAGGCTCATGACCACGAGGAACACGAGGATCGAGAGGAGCGGCGTGAGCAAATAGGAATTCGACCACCACGGTCCGTGGTGCCAACGGGACGGCGCCGATTCCGCCCGAGGACCGGACGGCCGCGCCGAGCGTGCGAGAAGCCGATCGGTGAACATGGCTCGAATTGTAACGCAGCGCGGCGGCGCCAATTGGCGTAAAACAAGATGGCCGCCATTCGGCTGTGCCCGGCAACAGAGCGCGAAGCGCCGCGAAGGGGTTGCAAAGAAAGTGAATGGAAAGTGAAATGAGATTGAAAAGAGGCTTCGAGTCGAAACGAATTGGCGCCCTTACGGACATCATTTGATGTGCGTTGCAGCAATATTTCGCATCATGAGAAATGATCTCGTAATTTGAAAAATTGATTGCGCGGCGAGCGCCGAGGTTATTAAAATCGCCCACGATTGCCGCGCGGCCGGGTCCCTCCCGGGTTGTCCGTTCAAGTGCATTTCTCTAATTTCTAAGCAGGAGACGAGAATGTCCGCTGTGCCTGACGAAGTCATGAAATATGTCGCCGCCGAAAAGGACGACGATCCCCAGGAGACCGGCGAATGGCTTGAGGCGCTTGACGGCGTCATCTCCGCCGTTGGCCCGGACCGCGCGCATTACCTGATCGAAAAGCAGATCGAGTTCGCGCGCGTGCACGGCGAACATCTGCCGTTCTCGGCCAATACTCCTTACATCAACACCATCCCCGTCGCCGGCCAGGCCAGAATTCCGGGCGACCAGGACATCGAGCACCGTATCCGCTCGTACACGCGCTGGAACTCGATCGCGATGGTGCTGCGCGCCGGCAAAGAGACGAACGTGGGCGGCCATATCGCCTCGTTCGCGTCGGCCGCGACGCTATACGACGTCGGCTTCAACCATTTCTGGCATGCGCCGTCGGAAAATCACGGCGGGGACCTGGTGTTCGTGCAGGGGCACTCGTCCCCGGGTGTCTACGCGCGCGCATTTTTGCTCGGCCGCCTGACGGAGCAGCAGCTCGACAACTTCCGCCAGGAAGTGGGCGGCGAGGGCATCTCGTCGTATCCGCACCCGTGGCTCATGCCCGACTTCTGGCAGTTCCCGACCGTCTCGATGGGCCTCGGGCCGATCATGGCGATCTATCAGGCGCGCTACATGAAGTACATGCAGGCGCGCGGCATCATTAAAGCGGAAGGCCGCAAGGTATGGGCGTTCCTGGGCGACGGCGAGACGGACGAGCCCGAATCGCTCGGTGCGATCGGCATGGCCGGCCGCGAGAGGCTCGATAACCTCGTTTTTGTCGTCAACTGCAACCTGCAGCGCCTCGACGGCCCGGTGCGCGGCAACGGCAAGATCATTCAGGAACTCGAATCCGAGTTTCGCGGTGCTGGCTGGAACGTCGTCAAGGTCATCTGGGGCAGCCGCTGGGATGCGCTTTTCGCGCGCGACAAAACCGGTGCGCTGATGCGCCGGATGATGGAAGTCGTCGACGGCGAATATCAGACCTACAAGTCCGAATCGGGCGCTTACGTGCGCGAGCACTTCTTCAATTCGCCTGAACTGAAGGCGCTCGTTGCCGATTGGTCTGACGACGACATCTGGAACCTGAACCGCGGCGGGCATGATCCGCACAAGATTTACGCGGCGTTCCACGAGGCCACGCACCACAAGGATCAGCCGACCGTCATCCTCGCGAAGACGATCAAGGGCTACGGGATGGGCGAGGCCGGCCAGGCGATGAACATCACCCACCAGCAGAAGAAGATGCAGGTGGATCAGCTGAAGGCGTTCCGCGATCAGTTCAACCTGCCGATCTCCGACGACGCAATCGTCGACGTGCCCTACCTCAAGTTCGAGGAAGGTTCGAAGGAGCTCGCGTACATGCGCGCGCAGCGCCAAGCGCTGGGCGGTTATCTGCCGGCGCGCCGCCAGAAGGCGGCTGAATCGCTGCCTGCGCCGCCGCTCTCGGCATTCGAGCCTCTATTGAAGGGCACCGGCGAAGGTCGCGAAATTTCCACGACGATGGCGTTCGTGCGGATCCTCAACATCCTGCTCAAGGATAAGGCGCTCGGCAAGCGCGTGGTGCCGATCGTGCCGGACGAGTCGCGCACGTTCGGCATGGAAGGCCTTTTCCGGCAGATCGGCATTTGGAATCAGGAAGGGCAGAAGTACGTGCCTGAGGATTCCGATCAGTTGATGTTCTATAGGGAATCGGAAACCGGCCAGATCTTGCAGGAAGGGATCAACGAGGCCGGCGGCATGTGTGATTGGATTGCCGCTGCGACGTCGTATTCGACGCACGGCGAAATCATGGTGCCGTTCTACATCTTCTATTCGATGTTCGGCTTCCAGCGCATCGGCGATCTCGTCTGGGCGGCGGGCGATATGCGCTCGCGCGGCTTCCTGCTTGGCGGCACGGCGGGCCGCACGACGCTCAACGGCGAAGGGCTCCAGCATGAGGACGGTCATTCGCTGCTGTGGGCATCGTCGGTGCCGAACTGCGTCAACTACGACCCGACCTTCGGCTACGAACTCGCCGTGATCATGCAGGAGGGCCTGCGCCGGATGGTCCAGGAGCAGGAGGACGTGTTCTACTACATCACGGTGATGAACGAGAACTACGAACACCCGGCGATCCCGCAGGGCGACCACGTGGCCGAGCACATCATCAAGGGCATGTACTCGTTCAACAAGGCGGATGCCGCGGCGAAGGCGCCGCGTGTGCAGCTGATGGGCGCGGGCACAATCCTCAACGAAGTGATCGCTGCGGCCGATCTGCTCAAGAACGACTGGGGCGTCGCGGCGGACATTTGGAGCGTGCCGAGCTTCACCGAACTGGCTCGCGAAGGCCAGGCGGTCGCACGCTGGAACCTGCTGCATCCGTCCGAGCCGCGCAAGCTCTCGCACGTCGAGACCTTGCTCGAGGGCGCGCAGGGTCCTGTCATCGCTTCGACCGACTACGTGCGCGCGCTCGCAGAGCAGATCCGCGCCTACGTGCCGCAGCGCTACGTCGTGCTCGGCACCGACGGCTTCGGCCGCTCGGACACGCGCGAAAAGCTGCGCCACTTCTTTGAAGTCGACCGTTACTGGGTCACCGTCGCGGCGCTCAATGCGCTTGCCGACGAGGGTACGATCGAACGCAAGGTTGTCGCTGACGCGCTAGCCAAGTACCGGCTTGATCCCAATAAACCCAACCCGATGACCGTTTAAGGCATCGCCCTCGCGTGCAGTCGTGCGCGCGCGTGAGCCGCGGGGAGCGGCTTCGCACACGCGTGCACCTGGAGACACCAACAAATGAGTGAAGCGATCGAAGTCAAGGTGCCGGACATCGGCGATTTCAACGACATTCCCGTCATTGAAGTGCTGGTCAAGGCCGGCGACACCGTCGAGAAGGAGCAGTCCCTCATCACGCTCGAATCCGACAAGGCGACGATGGACGTGCCGAGCCCCGCGGCGGGCAAGGTTAAGGAAGTCAAAGTGAAGCAGGGCGATCACGTGTCGGAGGGCACGCTGATCGTATTGCTCGAGGGCGCGGGATCGGCCGCCGCCAAACCTGCGCAGGTCAATGGCGCCGCCGCTCCGGCCGCGGCATCCGCTGCGGCTGCGGCTGCGAGCGGTGCGGTTAAGGAAGTGAAGGTTCCCGACATCGGTGACTACAGGGACGTGCCGGTGATCGAGGTCAACGTGAAAGTCGGTGATCGCGTCCAGAAAGAGCAGTCGCTCGTTACCCTCGAATCGGACAAGGCGACGATGGATGTGCCGAGCCCGGTCGAAGGCATTGTCAAGGAAATCAGGTTGAAGGTGGGCGACACCGTGTCCGAAGGCGCGGTGATCGTGGTGATCGAGTCGGATGGCGCCGCCACGTCGGCCGCCGTGCCGCAAGCCGCGGCTCCGCAAAAGAAGGTCGAGCCGCCCTCCGATTCGCCGCGGCCCGAAGGGCCGCAAAGCGTTCCCGTGCCGCCGTCCGCGCTTGCGCAGGCGCCGCTGATTCCGGCCGGCGAGGGCGGTGTTCGCCGGCCGAGCCATGCGTCACCGTCCGTGCGCAAGTTCGCGCGCGAGCTTGGCGTTGATGTCGGGCTTGTGCCGGGCACCGGGCCGAAAAGCCGCATCACGCAGGAGGACGTCACCGCGTTCGTTAAGGGCGTAATGACCGGACAGCGAGCGGCAGGCGGCGGACCGGTCGCCGCGGCGCCGGGGACAGGTGGCGAGCTGAACCTGCTGCCCTGGCCGAAGGTCGACTTCACGAAATTCGGTCCAATCGATTCGAAGCCGCTTTCGCGCATCAAGAAGATTTCGGGCGCGAACCTGCACCGCAACTGGGTGATGATCCCGCACGTCACGAACAACGACGAGGCCGACATCACCGAGCTCGAGGCGCTGCGCGTGCAGCTGAACAAGGAGAACGAGAAGGCCGGTGTGAAGATCACGATGCTGGCGTTCGTGATCAAGGCCGTCGTTTCGGCGCTGAAGCAGTTTCCGACCTTCAACGCGAGCCTCGACGGTGACAACCTCGTCTACAAGCAGTACTACCACATCGGCTTTGCAGCGGATACGCCGAACGGGCTCGTCGTTCCCGTGATTCGGGATGCCGACAAGAAAGGCTTGATCGAGATCGCGAAGGAAATGACCGAGCTGTCGAAGCTCGCGCGCGAGGGCAAGTTGAAGCCCGACCAGATGCAAGGCGGCTGTTTTTCGATTTCCTCGCTGGGCGGTATCGGAGGCACGCATTTCACGCCGATCATCAATGCGCCAGAAGTGGCAATCCTCGGGCTTTCGAGGGGCGCGATGAAACCGGTCTGGGACGGAAAACAGTTCGTGCCGCGCCTCACGCTGCCGCTTTCGCTTTCGTATGACCATCGCGTCATCGACGGCGCGCAGGCCGCGCGTTTCAACGCCTTTCTCACTGCGCTACTCGCCGACTTCCGGCGCGTAATCCTTTGATCGTCGACCTCACAACAAGGGGACGTGAATGAGTCTCGTGGAAGTAAAAGTGCCGGATATCGGCGACTTCAAGGATGTCGACGTGATCGAGGTCAACATCAAGGCCGGCGAAGTCATTGAAAAGGAGCAATCGCTGCTGACGCTCGAATCGGACAAGGCTTCGATGGAGGTACCGAGCGATACGGCCGGTACGGTGAAGGAAGTCAGGATCAAGGCAGGCGATAAGGTGTCGCAGGGCACCGTCATTGCCTTGGTGGAAACGCAGCAGGGCGAAGGCGCAGCAAAGGCTCCAGCTTCGGCGCCCGCGCCCGCGCGCGAGCAGCCGTCGCGTGCTCAGCCGGCCGCCGCACCGCAAGCCGAGCGCTACACGGGAGACGCCGACATCGAGTGCGACACGGTTGTGCTCGGCGCCGGCCCCGGTGGTTACTCGGCTGCATTCCGTTCGGCCGATCTCGGCATGAAGACCGTGCTGGTCGAGCGCTATCCGACGCTCGGCGGCGTTTGTTTGAACGTCGGGTGCATTCCATCGAAGGCGTTGCTCCATACGACACTCATCGTCGATGAAGTCGGGGAGCTTGCCGAACACGGCATCACGTTCGGTAAGCCGCAGATCGATCTGGACAAGTTGCGCGAGTTCAAGTCGGGCGTCGTCAGGAAGCTGACAACAGGCCTGGCCGGCATGGCGAAGGCCCGCAAGGTGCAAGTGGTGACGGGCGTCGGTTCTTTCGTCGATCCGCATCATATGGAAGTGCAAACCGAAAGCGGCAAAAAGGTCGTCAAGTTCAAGCAGGCGATCATCGCGGCCGGTTCGCAGGCCGTGAAGCTGCCGTTCATGCCTGACGATCCGCGCGTTGTGGATTCGACCGGCGCGCTCGAACTGCGCCAGATTCCGCAGCGCATGCTCGTGGTGGGCGGCGGCATCATCGGCCTTGAGATGGCGACAGTGTATGCGACGCTCGGTGCGAAGATCGACGTCGTCGAGATGCTCGACGGCCTGATGATGGGCGCCGACCGCGACCTCGTGAAGGTCTGGGAGAAGTACAGCGGGAAGCACTTCGCCAACGTGATGTTGAAGACGAAGACGACGCAGGCGCAGGCAAAGCCCGATGGCATCTACGTGTCGTTCGATGGCGAGAAGGCCCCGGCAGAGCCGCAGCGCTACGACCTTGTGCTCGTCGCCGTCGGCCGCAGCCCGAACGGCAAGGAGATCGGCGCGGAGAAGGCTGGCGTGGCGGTGACGGAGCGCGGTTTCATCGAAGTCGACAAGCAGATGCGCACGAACGTGCCGCATATCTTTGCGATCGGCGACGTCGTGGGTCAGCCGATGCTTGCGCACAAGGCGGTGCATGAAGGACACGTGGCGGCGGAAGCGGCGCACGGCGAGAAGGCCTATTTTGACGCGCTGCAGATACCGTCGGTAGCCTACACCGACCCAGAAGTTGCATGGGCCGGCAAGACCGAGGAGCAGTGCAAGGCCGAAGGCATCAAGTACGGCAAGGCCGTCTTCCCGTGGGCTGCGTCCGGACGCGCAATAGCAAACGGCCGCGACGAGGGTTTCACGAAGCTGATCTTCGACGAAGAGAC
>JAXDQB010000230.1:0-4930 GCA_034668065.1 Paraburkholderia sp. | reverse complement strand
TGCGCTCGGTTCGCTCGAAGAGCAGTACGCAAGCGGCGAAACAGTGCCGCGTGAGATGACGGTCGAACTCGGCGACGAATTCGCGTGACCGCTCGTTCTGCCGAAGCTGTGCGCGAATCCATTAGATCGGCTCGAGGAGGCCGCAGTGAGGACGCCCCTGCCTATCCCTGCCTATGCGGCGCGCAGGTGTGCAGGGATGGCGCGAAGTGGCGAGAGCGCGCAGGACGCGCCTCAATCTGCGCGCCGGTAGACTGCCGCAAAACGTTGCGCCTGCACGACGCCGTAATCGCCGGGCGCATACTGCATGACCCAATCGCCGGCCTCGCCATGAAGTACATCGCCGGCTGCCGAGCGCGCGATCGAAAAGGCAACGTCCATGCGCTTGGCGAGGACCGCGACAGGCCGGTTGCGATAGGCGCCCGGCGCGCCGTGCGGCAGGTGGGCTGCAGCCGGCAGATACTTAGCGTCGAAGCGCTCACGGGCGACAACCCAGCGCGCGCCCCCCGTGCCCGTGATGAGCGCATCGCCGCATGCGTAGCGATTCGGTCCTTCCAGGCTCATCAGCTCGCCGTCGGTATCGGCGAACTGCACGGTGACCGTCTCGTTTTTCACATAATGGGAAGCGGCGGGGTCGCCGCGCAGGTCGACGTTTTCGAGTTCGATCATGAGGGCGAGAAGGAGCGTGAAGAAAGGCGGCAGCTTAGCGGGAAAGGCCGGATTTTGCACGCCTTCCCGGGCATGCACCGCACACATGTCCGGTTACGTCTGTGCGAGCCCGGCCAAACAGCTGCCGAACTCGCTCGCGGGGGCTTCGCTACTGCGCCGACTTCCGGGATTTGGATTCGTGGTGATGGTGCATTCCCAACCTGCCGCGGAATGTCGCATCAGCCACCTGCTTTTGCTCTGGGGTGAGGCTGTTATAAAGCGGCTCGAACGCTGTGACAAGCTTCTTCGCGCCGTCGGCGTGTGCTTGTGTAAGTCGCGCGTATTCCCGCATGTTATCAAGCGCAGATTCCGTCTCGACGCCCTTCATGCGCTGCTCAGAAAGCTGCGCCATCGTTTGGGCGTCCTCGCGCATAGCGTCGGCGAATGGCTTCCACTGCCCTTCCTCCTGCGGCGTGATCTTCAGTTGCTTGTGCAAAGAGGCGATCCGTTCCTCGGCGCGAGCTTCATGTTTGGAAGCCGGCGAAGTCGCGGCCGATGAGGCCACCGCGGCCGTGGTCTGAGCGAAAACCCCATTTGCTGCCAGTGCGCATGCCAGAATGACGAGTGTTTTTTTCATCGAAACTCCTGTCGTGTGGAAGAAAGCCCGACGCAGGCGGCGGCCTGGTTGCACCGGTTCCGCCCGCGGTGAGTTCGGGCGCGCCGACGCTATTTGTACCACCATTGCGTGAGCGCCGTTGGCATTGAGATACGTGCTTACAAATTAAACGGGGCAGTAAGAGGGTCGCTGTGTGTGCACTATCGGCGATAATGCATCGGTCCTTTCCCGGCGGCCGGCTTCTCACCGCTTCCGAAGTTTCCCACCCATGAGACCACCTCGCCTCGATCAACTGGACGAACTTGACCGCAACCTCATCGCGCTGCTGCAGGCCAATGCGCGCGAAAGCGTCGCCAACCTCGCACGCCGGCTCGGCGTTGCCCGGACGACCGTCCTTGCGCGCATCGAACGGCTCGAACGAAGCCAAGTAATCGCCGGCTACGGCGTGCGGCTTGGCCAGGATGTGCTCGACGCGAGCATCCACGCCTACGTCGGCATCATCCTTACGCCAAAGCACGGGCTCGACATGTACAAGCGTCTTGCGAAGATGCCTGAAGTGCAATTGCTTTGCGCGGTGAGCGGTGAATTCGACTACGTAGCCTGGCTGCGCGCCGATTCGCCGGATCGGCTCAACGAATTGCTCGATCTGATCGGCACGCTCGAAGGCGTAGAGCGAACTACGACCTCGATCATCCTCGCGCGCAAGATCGACCGCGGCATGAAGGACGGGTAGGCAGTGGTTTCGACGAAATGTCGATTTTTCTTGTCATTTCGTCGAAAACGGTCCGCGTTGCCGGCGATTTGCGGCTGTTTTCTGTTGTTGCGCTTCGTTAGACTTTCTCGGAAGTCGGAGCGTGCCGTTGCTTGAACAAGGGCTTGCGCCGATCCACTCTGAAAATAGAACAAAGGAGAAACGCATGAAAATAGCCGTCTTCGGAGCGGGGCTGATCGGCCACACCATTGCTCATATGCTGCGCGAAACCGGCGACTACGAGGTAGTCGCGTTCGATCGCGATTCCCAAGCGCTCGACAAGCTCGCGAAGCAAGGCATTCCCATCGAACGTGTCGATTCGGCGGATTCAAGCGCAACCAAGGCTGCCTTGGAAGGGTTTGATGCGCTAGTCAACGCCTTGCCGTACTACCTCGCGGTCAACGTGGCCGCCGCAGCCAAGGCGGCGGGCGTGCACTATTTCGACCTGACCGAGGATGTGCGCGCAACGCATGCCATTCGCAGTCTGGCGGACGGCGCGTCGCGTGTTTTCATGCCGCAATGCGGTCTTGCGCCGGGCTTTATCGGCATCGCCGCGCACGAGCTGACCCATTGTTTTTCCCACGTGCGGGAAGTGAAGATGCGCGTGGGCGCGTTGCCCGAATTTCCGACGAATGCGCTCAAGTACAACCTCACGTGGAGCGTGGACGGGCTGATCAATGAATACAGCCAGCCGTGCGAAGCGATCCGCGATTCGCACATACAGTGGCTTCAGCCGCTCGAAGGGCTCGAGCATTTTTCGCTCGATGGGATCGAATACGAGGCGTTCAACACGTCGGGCGGTCCGGGAACGCTGTGCGAAACTTTATCGGGACACGTCGAGTCGCTAGACTATAAGTCAGTCCGCTACCCGGGCCATCGCGACCTGATGCATTTCCTGCTCGAAGACCTTCGTCTTGGGAGCGAGCGCGATACGCTCAAGTCGATCTTGCGCCGCGCCGTGCCGTCCACAGCGCAGGATGTCGTGCTCGTCTTCGTGACCGTCACTGGGATGCGCGACGGTCAGCTGGTGCAGGATGTCTTCTCGCGCAAGATCTTCGCAAAGACGGTCTGCGGCATGCCGATGAGCGCGATTCAGATCACGACGGCCGGCGCCATGTGCGCCGTGCTCGATCTGTTTCGCGAGGGCCGGCTGCCGCAAAGCGGCTTCGTGCGCCAGGAGCAGGTCTCGTTGCGCGATTTTCTCGCGAATCGGTTCGGCCAGCTTTATGAAGGGGCGGTGCTTGACGCAATGGAGACGGTGTGACGCGCGGACCTCACGCAGGCTCCGAAGCAAGGGCATGCAATAGGGCGTCGATATCGGCCGCGGCCGGTGCCGTGTTGTCGAACATCAGCAGCCCGTCGTTCGCGGCGCCGCTTGGCACGAAGCGACGCTGCCGGTACTCGTCCCAATGCGCGAGCTTGTAGGCGTCGTTAGGATTGCCACGCGCGACGATGCGCTCATGCGCCGTCGTTTCCGATGTAAAGACCCAGACGATGCGGAGGTTGACGTTGTCGGCTACGCCGAGCCATTTCCTGTCAAAGAGCCTGCGGTCGCGGACCTCACGCGAGAGCGGGCCGACCACGATGGCGCTGATGCCGAGTTGCAGGTTTTCGCGGGCGGTGTCGAGCAGGCCCTCATATTCCGGGTCGCGCAGATGCTTGAGGTAAAGGGGGCTGTCCCGATCGTTGGCATTGCCGGTCAGCGCGTGCATGGCCGCCGCGCTGAAGCGCCCGTAGAGCGTGTCCTTGTCGAGCAGGCAGAACGACTCGCCCGTCGCTTGCATGAGCGGTCCGATCAGCCGTTTGGCGAGCGTCGACTTGCCCGTGCCCGCATGACCGCAGAAAAAGACGAGGTGCGTCACGAACCGAAATCCTTTGACCTTTCGCGCGTGTGGACGAAGATGACCGGGCTCTCGAGCGCCCGTGCGTCTACCGTATCGGCGTGGCCGCATGCTCGCCGACGACCGTGGTCCACGGCCTGAGCGTCCAGCCGGTGACTACGCCCGAAAGGACATACGGGTCGTTCCTGGCGAACTCCTCGATAATTTTCGGGTCATTGCATTGAAAGAGGAGCAGCGCGCCGTCGACGGGGTCAGCGAGTGCCCCGCCGAGCAGTAACTCGCCACGCTCGACGGCTTGCCACGCATGGCTGAGGTGTTCCGCACGAAATTGCGAACGGCGCTCGAGATAATCCGGCGCGGTTTCATAAAACAACAAGTAGTGCATGACGGCATTCCTCGCTGGCTTGGGAGAAGTCGCCTTCATCTTAGCAGCGCCGGAACGCACTATGTTCGCGAGGTCGACGCCGTGACGCATTGCGCTGCGCGTTTTGATCTGACCTATCTCCGGGGCGACCCGCCGATGGCTGATTAGGCGACGCTCAGCGTGCATCAGGGGCCGGTATGGGGGGTATCCCCCATACAACGGATGCGAGTAAGTTTTTGGTAAGAGAATGGGGGTAAGTTACGGTCTCGTACGCCACAGCTCTTGCATGAGCCGACGATCGAGTGCTTTTGTGGAGCGTGGTTCAAGCCGGGCCATCATCTGACAGCCGGCGTGTTGAAAGTTAGGAGGAGACGACAGTGAGCCCCATCGAATCGGTCCTGCGGGAAGGCCGTGTCTTTGAGCCGTCCGCCGGGACGGTTGCCAACGCCGCTATCGCCGGCATGGATGCATACCGCGCGCTCGCGGTGGAAGCGCAGCGCGATTACGAGGGTTTTTGGGCGAAGCTTGCGCGTGAGACGCTGAAGTGGCGCAAGCCGTTCACGAAGGTGCTGGACGAGTCGAATGGGCCGTTTTACACGTGGTTCGAAGACGGCGAGCTCAACGCGTCGTACAACTGCCTGGACCGGCATGTGGAAGCGGGGCGCGGCGCGGTGACCGCGATCGTCTTCGAGGCGGATGACGGCAGCGTCACG
>JAXDQB010000229.1:0-6020 GCA_034668065.1 Paraburkholderia sp. | reverse complement strand
GGGCGGAGACCAATTCGTGCAGGAAACCGCCCGGGCCCTTGATCTTGAGGTTGTAATAGATCATCAGCAGGAACACGCCGAGCGCAATGCCGAACGTGCCGTTCAGATCGGCCGTCGGCACGATCCGATGATGCGGGATGACGCCCGAAAGACCGAGCCAGCCGATGACACGGCCGGGCAAATCCACGGGGATGAAATCAAGCGAGTTCATGAGCGCGACCCAGACGAACACGGTCAGCGCAAGCGGAGCGATGAAGGCACGGTTACCATGGATCATCGACTTGGATTGATCCTCGACCATCTCGACGAGCATCTCCACGGCGCACTGGAAACGTCCCGGCACGCCGGGCGTCGCTTTATACGCCGCGACACGCAGCACCAGAATCGTGACAAGGCCGCAGACGATCGACCAGAAAAGCGTATCGACGTTCCAGACATGGATGTCGAAGATCGACGTCTGGTGCGCGTTGGAAAAGTTCTGCAAGTGGTGCGCGATGTAGTCGGACGGGTCCGCAACGCGCGTGCTTTCGCTAGCTGCCATATCGTTAATGCCACCCAAATTTGTCGTAAATCTGCCGGCGCCGGCGCATGCCGACCCCGCGGGAGAGGTTCAGCTTCGCGCTCGCCTAAAGAGGCGCGCGCCAGCCAATCCCAACCTGTATTCATCCTTCAATGCCAGGCGAGCGCGATCCAGTACGTCTTCAGCGCGACGAGATAGGTCACGAGGAGCGGTAGCCACCGCACATCGTGATACCAGAAGGCGATTGCAACGAACATCGCAACCGTCACCCCCATCTTGAGCGCTTCGCCAACCATCCAAGTCAGGATCGATGCGGCTGCGCCTGCCCTGCTCAGACGTGCCGCGAACAACGCACTCGGCACCCAACAGACCGCCCCGCCCAGGAACGCAGACAGCGCAGCGGCGCCCGGCGGCTTGTAAAACAGCCACCAAAGTAGCGTCGCGACCAGGGACAAAACCACTTGCGCCGCCACAACCTTGAACGGCGTGACGCGCGGTGGGCGGCTCACCGTCGGACCAAATAGCTTTTCGGCCTGAGCCCGCGTGAGCGGAACGGTATCTTTATCTTGCTGCTCGGCATCCCATGCGTCACCGACCCCATTATTGACACTGTGGGCCCGACCGACGTCTGCGGCGTCAGCGGCAACGGAACCGGTATTCGACGCGCGTGCCTCGTGCCCCTTGTTTGGCTCTCGATCCGCCATCGCCTTGATCCCGCAAAGACTTTTCCACCTGCCGCCAGCGCATCGCTTTCGGTACGCTTACGGAACCACCTAACTGACAAATCCGGGCGATTGTAAGCGATAGTTGCAAGTGATTCAAGGCGATACGGCCGACAAAAAATACGGCGCGGAACGATCCGCCCAATGGATGGAGCCGGGGACGGCTAGCATTGGATCAGTGCGCGAAGCAAACTCAAAGGAACGTCAAGAGCCAAGCGCCGAGCGCGCCGCCAACGATCCAAAACGGGATCGAGACGAGGTGGAAGGCAGCCCAGATGCCGCGCTCCTTGGCAAGCCTGACGGCGATCAGATTCGCGAGCGAACCGATGGCGATGCCAAAGCCGCCCACGCTCGCACCGAAGGCAAGCGCACGCCAGTCCTTCGTGAATTCGGCCAGCATGATGGCCGCCGGCACATTGCTCATGCCCTGCGAAAGGACGGCCGCTGCGGCATAAGCGCGCAGCGGGGTGCCGAGCCCGATCGAGGCGATCGTCTCGCGTATCGACGGCAACGCGGCCACGCTGCGCAGGACGATGAACATCAAAACGAAAATGAGCAGCAGCGGCCAGTCGATCTTGAGCACGGCGTCGCGCCGCCGCACGAGAATGCCAAGCGCGACGCCGACAAGGCCGATGCCTGCATGATGTGAGTCCGCGAGCAGCACGAACCCGACGAACAGCAGCGCCACCGTACCGGCAAGGGTTCGATCAATGGGCTGCGTCGCCGCATCGCGCGAAAGGTCGAGCGGCCTGCGCCCGAACACACATGCGGCAACCCCGAAGAGCATCGCCATCAACACCGCGCAAAGCGGCGCGAGCGCAAAGACGAAGCGGACGAACGACACGCCGCTTGCTTGCCAGAGAAAGAGATTTTGCGGATTGCCGAGCGGCGTCAGAACTGATCCCGCGTTCACAGCGAGTGCGGCAAAGATCGCGAGCCGCTTGACCGGCAGTGGCGTCAACCGGTTTAGCGACAGCACGAGTGGCACGACGACGAAAAGAGCGACATCGTTCGTGACCAGCGTCGACAACGCGGCTGCCAGCCCGATCAGCAGAAATGCGAGCGCACGCTCGGAATGCACGCGGTGCACGACGCGATGCGCAAGCCACATCAAGAAGCCCGACAGCTCGATGGCTTTCGCCAGCATCAAAAGACCTGTCAAGGTCACGACGGTCGGCCAGTCGACGAGCCTCGGCAAATCGCTTAGCGGACGCGGGTGCAGCACTTGCAGTGCGAGCAGCGCGAGCGAGAGAAGCAACAGGACCGGCTCCTTCGCCGCAAACGAAACCCATTTGCGCGACCAGCTTGCACGCGCGCCCTTTGCCTCTTCGGTTGCGGTCATAAGCGGGTGCCAGTGCTCAGTTGGCGTAGCCGGCGCGGCTCACGCGGGCGCCCCGCTGCGCAAGCGCGCGAGGATTCCCTCCAGCGCGTCGAGGTCGCCGAAATCGATCTGCAGCTGGCCGCGGTTTCGCCGGCCCATCTTGATCTTCACCGAGGCCGCCAGCAGATCGGAAAGCTCTTCCTCGAGCCGCCGCGTATCGCGCCCGCCGTCGGGATCGCGCGCCTTCACCGCCGGCGCCTCTTTCGTCGTCGCCGCGACGAGACGCTCCGTCTCCCGAACGGACATTCGCTTGTTCACGACCTGATTCGCGAGCGTGATCTGCGTCGCGGCGTCGACAGCCAACAGTGCGCGTGCGTGCCCCATGTCGAGATCGCCCGCCAGCAGCATCGTTTGGACCGGTGCGGCGAGGTTGAGCAAGCGCAGGAGGTTCGATACAGCGCTGCGCGAGCGGCCCACGGATTCGGCCGCCTGCTCGTGAGTGAAGTCGAATTCGTCGAGCAATCGCTGAATGCCCTGCGCTTCTTCGATCGGGTTCAAATCCTCGCGCTGAATATTCTCGATCAGCGCCATTGCAGCGGCGGTCTGGTCGGGGACGTCCTTCACGAGCACCGGCACTTCCGCGAGCCCTGCCAAATGCGCGGCTCGAAAACGCCGCTCCCCCGCGATAATCTCGTACTTCTCGGCGGACACCGGGCGAACGAGAATCGGCTGCATCAACCCCTGCGCGCGAATGCTGGCGGCCAGCTCCTGCAGGCTGCCTTCATCCATGCGCGTACGCGGCTGGTACTTGCCTGCCTGAAGCTTGCCAAGCGGCAACACGTGCGGGGCGCCATCGCTCTTCACGGCAGCCGTGATATCCGCACCGCCGCCGAGGAGCGCCTCCAGACCGCGCCCCAACCCTTTCTTTTTCGCTACCGCGTTCATCGTATAACTGACTCCGGTTTAGGACCTCGCCCCTGAAGGCGGTGAGCCGGGACCCTGGCCTCATGGCACGGGTTTCGTCAAAAGCTGCTTTCGCGTCCTCGGTCCGCTGCGTCTGCCGCGACGCACTTCAAAGCGCGCGTACGCGCTCAATCATTTCCTTGCCGAACTGGACATAAGCCTGCGCGCCGCGCGAGGCGCGATCGAATACGACTCCGGGCAAACCGTAGCTCGGCGCTTCCGCGAGCCGCACATTGCGCGGAATCACGGAGTCGAACACCTTGTCGCCGAAGTGCTCCTTCAGTTGATCGGAAACCTGCTGCTGCAGCGTGATGCGCGGATCGAACATCACACGCAAAAGGCCGATCACACTCAAATCGCGGTTCAGATTCGCGTGCACCTGCTTGATGGTGTTGACGAGGTCGGACAACCCCTCGAGCGCAAAGTACTCGCACTGCATCGGAATCACGACTCCGTGCGCCGCGCATAGGCCGTTCAGCGTCAACAGAGATAGCGCGGGCGGGCAGTCGATCAGGATGAAGTCGTACTCGTTCGCGACGAGTGCGAGTGCTTCCTTCAGCTGCCGCTCACGGTTTTCCACGGCGACGAGTTCGACTTCCGCACCCGCAAGCTCGCGATTTGCGGGTAGCACGTCGTAGCCGGCAAGCTCCGGTTTCACCCGCGCGTCGGCCACCGAGACGCCATCGACAAGCACTTCATAGATGGTGTTTTCGCATTCGGCCTTGTTGATGCCGCTGCCCATCGTCGCATTGCCCTGCGGATCGAGGTCGATGAGCAGGACACGCTGCCCCTGCGATGCGAGACTCGCGGCGAGGTTGACTGTCGTTGTCGTCTTGCCGACGCCACCTTTCTGGTTCGCGACGCAGAAGATTTTTGCCATCTTTTTTGGATCCTGAGGGACTGTTTTACGGCGCGTTTTTCCCGCGGGCGTCACTAGCATGCTCTTCCTACAAACACTACAAACTGCTTCTTCATGCGCTTTGGTCGAAGGCGACTTCGACGAGATGCCGCTCCGCGTCCAGCAACGGCACCGCCAGCCGAATCACCTGCGCCGCGCGCGCGCCGGCCGGCAACCGCTCAATCTCGGCATCGGGGCGCACGCCCTTCATCGCCCAGATCGATCCGCGCTCACTGACGAGATGCCGCGAGAGTGTAACGAAATCGGCGAGCTCTGCGAATGCGCGCGAAACTACGGCGTCGAATTGCCCGAACACGTCCACGCCCGGACGCAAGGTTTCCACCCGCCCCGTTACCACCGACAAGTTCGCGAGTTTCAATTCCGCCTTTACCTGCGCCTGAAACGCCGTTTTTTTATGCACGATGTCGTTAAGTGTGACGATTCGCTCCGGCAACGCGATGGCAAGCACAATGCCGGGCAATCCGCCTCCCGAGCCGACATCAAGAATCGATGCCCCCTCTCGCGTGGCCATATGGGGCGCAATCGCAAGCGAATCGAGAACGTGCTGGATCAGCATCTGCCGCCGATCGCGAATCGCCGTGAGGTTGTAGACGGCGTTCCACTTTGCAAGCAGCGCCAAGTAGTCGAGCAGCCGGTTCGTCTGTTCGTCGGACAAAACGATACTGAGCTGCGCCGCGCCCGCGCGCAATAGCTCACCCTGAGCGTCTCTGTCGAATGCTTGCCGCGTCTTCATACTCGCTGTCGTCATTGCGCACCGGGCGCGGCATCGGAGCCACGATCGTCGCTTTTGGCCGGCGATGGCCGTCGCCCCAAGCCTTTCTTCAGATGAACCATCAGCAGCGAAATCGTCGCGGGCGTAATGCCCGAGATCCGCGACGCCTGGCCTATCGTTTCTGGACGGAACTGATTGAGCTTCTGCCCCGCTTCGAACGAAAGTCCGCGCACCGCCATATAGTCGAGCCCTTCAGGCAAACGCGTGTTCTCGTTTGCCTCATTGCGCTCGATCTCATTGGCCTGCCGATCGATGTAGCCCTGATATTTGATGCCGATTTCGACCTGCTCCTTGATCTGAGCGAGGAGCACTGCATCGTCAGCCAGCGGTTCCACTGGACCGCATGCGCCGTCGTTGAGTCCGCATATGCCGTCATAGGTCACCTCCGGGCGGCGCAGCAGATCGGCCAAGCTGTATTCATGGTCGATCGGCTTTCCGAGCAGCGCTGTCGCCGCATCAGCGGTGAGCGTTTTTGGGTTGACCCACGTCATCCGCAGACGCTCTGTTTCACGTGAAACAGCATCGCGCTTCCGGCAGAACGCATCCCAGCGCACGTCGTCCACAACGCCAAGCTCCCGCCCGATTTCTGTGAGACGCATGTCTGCATTGTCTTCGCGCAAACTGAGCCGGTACTCGGCGCGGCTCGTGAACATCCGATACGGCTCGGACACGCCCCGCGTCACGAGATCATCGACGAGCACCCCAAGGTAGGCCTGATCCCGCCGCGGGCACCACGCCTCTTTGCCCTGCACATCGAGACCTGCGTTGATACCGGCCAGCAGGCCTTGCGCCGCGGCCTCTTC
>JAXDQB010000228.1:0-3318 GCA_034668065.1 Paraburkholderia sp. | reverse complement strand
GACGCAGTTGCGCTCGCCGGTGCGGATGAGTTCATCATGGCGCTGGCCGACGGCTACGACACACCGCTCGGCGAGCGCGGCGCCGGCCTCTCCGGCGGGCAGATTCAACGCCTCGCGCTGGCGCGCGCGTTTCTGAAAAATGCGCCGGTCGTCCTGCTTGACGAACCCACCGCGCACCTCGACGCGCACAGCCAGGCGCATATACACGCGGCACTGCGCCGGCTTGCGGCCGAACGCACGGTCCTGCTCGTTGCGCACCGGCCGGCCACCGCGCGCCTGGCGGACAAGATCGTCGTGCTCGAACGCGGTCACGCTGTGGAAGCCGGTTCGCACGAAGCGCTGAGCGCGCAAGATGGGTTGTACGCCCGTTTGATTCGCGCGCAGGCTATCGACACGCGTGTGCCTTCTTCCACTCGCCCGTCCGTCGTATGAACCCGTTACGCAATCTTTCGGATTCGCCCGGCTCGACCGTCAAGGAGGCCCGTGCCGACCTCGTCCGCCTGTTCATGCTGTTTCGCCCGTATTGGCGCTGGATGGCGCTCGGTGCCGGCGTTTCGCTCGTGACATTGCTCGCGAATGTTGCCCTGATGGCGATTGCGGGCTGGTTCATTGCGTCGATGGCGTTGGCCGGCATCGCCCAGACGGCGATCAACTACTTCACGCCGGCCGCTGCCATTCGTGCTTGTGCGATCGTTCGGACGGCCGGTCGCTATGTCGAGCGGCTCGTCACGCATGAGGCGACGTTGCGCCTGCTCGCGCAATTGCGCGTCTGGTTCTATACGCGCATCGAGCCGCTTGCGCCCGCGCGGTTGTCGGATTTTCGCAGCGCGGATCTTCTGAGCCGCATTCAAGCCGATATCGACAGTCTCAATCACGTCTATCTGCGGGTGTTCGTGCCGGTCGCCGTGGCTGCGCTAAGTGCGATTCTGATCGTCGCAGCCACAGCCGCGCTCAACGCATCCGCCGCGCTTGTGCTGCTCGTCTTTCTGCTGCTTGCCGGCGTCGTGCTGCCCGTGCTGCTGCTGCGACGTGCAAACGGGCCGTCGCGAGCAGGCGTCGCGACGCGGGCGCAGATGCGAGAGACGATCGTCGACAGCTTGCAGGGGCTCGGGGAACTGCGCGTCTACGGTGCGCAGGAGAACTATGCGAGGCGGATCGATCAATTGTCCGAACGGCTTGTGACGACGCAATCCGAGGTGAGCCGGCTCAACGGATTCTCCCAGGGCGCGCTCATGGTGTCGGCATCGCTCGCCATGTGGGGCACGCTATGGCTCACGATCGCTCAGGTGGGCGACGCAACACTGCCGCCCGCGAATCTTGCGATGCTCGCGCTGCTCACGCTTGCAAGTTTCGAGGCGGTGATGCCGCTGCCGTTGGCTATGCAGGTGCTCGGCGAGAGCCTTGCAGCCGCACGGCGCATTTTTGCGCTGGTTGATGCTCAGCCAGCGGTCGTGGATCCACCGCAGGGCGTATCGCCGTCCGGGAACGATTTGACCTTGCGCAATGTGCACATGCGTTATCGCGACGACGGCGCATGGGCACTCGATGATGTTTCGTTGGATCTCCCGGCGCGTGGCCGAATCGCCATCGTCGGGCAGAGCGGGGCCGGCAAGAGCAGCCTCGCGAACGTGCTGCTGCGGTTCTGGGACTATCAGTCGGGCAGCATCTGTCTCGGTAGCGCCGAGTTGCGCGACTGCGAGGCGCAGGACGTACGCGCGCGGATTGCCGTGGTTGCTCAGGATACCTATCTATTCAATTCGACGATCCGCGACAACCTTTTGCTTGCGCGGCCCGAGGCCGACCAGACGATGCTCGAAGCGGCTTGCCGCAGCGCCCAACTGCATGATTTCATCGTGAGCCTGCCGCACGGTTACGACACTGAAATCGGCGAAGCCGGCATTGGGCTCTCGGGCGGCCAGGCACGGCGGCTCGCAATTGCGCGAGCGTTGCTGCTCGACGCGCCGGTGCTCATCCTCGACGAGCCCACCGAGGGGCTCGACACCGTGACCGAGCGGGCCCTGCTGCAAGCCGTGATGCGGCTGATGGAGGGGCGCAGCGTACTGCTCATCACGCATCGGCTCTCGGCGCTGACGGATCTCGTCGACGAAGTGCTGGTGATGGACGGCGGGCGCGTCGTCCAGCGAGGCGCACCCAGTGCGCTACTCGCGACCGACGGCCCGTTTGCCGACTTGCTGGGGAATTGACGATGGGATGCCCTAGTGGAGCATGCCGAAAATTACGTCCACGCCTTCTCCCGGGGTAAGGCCCACTTGAAAGTAGCCCTCGAGGCGCGCGGCCGTCGCTTCGTCGAGCTGATAATGAGGCTCGACGAAGCCTTCATTCACGGCTCGGTGATACCAGGCGATGATCCATTGGCGCAGTGCAGTTTCTTCTGGCGGCAACCCCAAGGCATCTTGATCGAAGAAGGAGGTATTCATGTTGTGGTGCTCCCGTTCGTATAGGGCTGATCGGTCGGCATCATCGTTGCGGGAAGCCGCGGTCTATGCCGGCCCGTCGCTACGGTTTTATCCTACGCGTGCGTTCAAGGTTCTTCGGTAGGACGACGCGGATTGTCGGGTAGGGGATGGGTTACCTCCGTTGTAGGAATTTCCCGGCAGGACGCGGTCACACGCTGTAGCCAGCCGTGAATCTGGCGACTCCTGCTGCCGGTCCCGCCTGGTCCGCGCACAGGCTGCGAGCATCAGCCCGTCTTTTTCGCGACGACCGTTGGGAACATGCGGGCCCGGTCGTCAATGAATTCGATGCAGCAGAAACCCGCCGCCTCGAGTTGCTGCCGCGTTTGATCGTGCGTGCGGAAGGCGCTCCATTTAGCTTCAATGAGACGCACAAAAAGGACCTGCTGAAGCGATAAGGCCTCCTTATCGATCTCGGCCATATTCCACGGCGACTGCGGGGAGAGGGTAGGCGGCGGCGCAAGAAAGCTCGTTACGAGCGTGCCGCCGGGCTTCAACGCATCGAAAAACGCGCGATAGAGCGCCGTCACGCGCGCGTCGTCGGCCTCGTAAACGTTGAGGCCGTTGCTGGTGAGGACATCGACATCGGCATTCAGGCCGCATGCCCATGCGTCGGCGCGGCGCAGCTCCACGCGATCAGTGAGCCCACGCTCCCTTGCCACAGCAAGCGCACCGTCGAGCGCTGTCTGGTCGAGATCGATGCCGATGAGCGTGATGTCGTCGAACCCCGCGTAGTCGAGCAGCAGCAGTTCCCCCATCAAGCCGCACGGAATCGATGCAAGCACCGCGCCAGGCCGCAGCAGACCTTGCAGTTGCTGCTGAAAAATGCCGAAGCGCTCTCGCG
>JAXDQB010000227.1:0-13762 GCA_034668065.1 Paraburkholderia sp. | reverse complement strand
GGTGCCAGCGTGCGGGCAACGCGCCCGGGCCTGCGCTGCGCGATAAGAAGCAAAACGATGATGGCCGCGAATCCGGCCAGCGAGAGGCGAATGTCTTCGCGCAGGTAGTTTGCGTAAAGGCGGTCTGCCTCGGTTTTCATGTCGACGAAAAGCGCATTCGGCACGCCGGCGCGCCCTACGGCGGCTTTGACAGCCTCCGCGTCGAGGCTCGCTTCGCGCGAAGCGTCGGCGCTTTGCGCGGCGGTGCCCGCGGGTGCCCTCATTGAGAGCATGGCGCTCCAACGGCCCGCGCGTTCCGAGAGAAGGGCATCGACAGCCAGGGCCATCGACGTGCCTTGCAGATCGCTGCGGCTGATTAGCGGTTGTCGTCGCGCAGCTTCGACGTCCGCGACGAAGGGCTTGAACACCTCCGGTTTGATCATGACGGACTGGCGCTCAAGCGCGTAACCCATGCGTTTGGCGAGTACGTCCGCAGATGGGAGGCTGGCGAGGCGCGCGCGTTGCGTGAAGTCGCTCGGCAAATAGCGTGCGGGGCTCTCGTACCAGGCTATGACGCCCTTGTCCACCAAAGGCTGCAACTGCGTGCCGACCTTTTCGGCGCCCTCGAGCACGGTTTGCTCATTGTCCCCTGACACGACGACAAGATAGCGCACGTCGGGCGCCCCCACATCGGCTCGCAGCGTCGCGTCCAGCGCTTGGCTTTCCTTCGGCACCGGACTCAACGCCGACAGTTCCTGGCTCCATAATTGACCGCGATGCACAGCGAGAACCGTCACCGAAGCCGCAAGCAAGGCGACAAGCGGCCAGCGCAGGTTCGGTGCGGCGCGCAGCGCGCGCACGAGGAGGTCGGAGAGCTTCGACACGTCACGGATCGCGCTCGCTCCACTGCGCACATGCGGCAGGACGTAGCGCGTTACGATGGCGGCGACGGCCAGTCCCGCAACCGAGTAGAGCCCGAGTTGGACGAGCCCGGGAAAGCCGGAGAACAGCATCGAAGCGAACCCGCATACGGAGGTCAATACGCCGAGCCGGATGGTCGGCCAGTACGCGGCGACCCATTCACGCATCGACCGTGCAGGGGGGGAGGCCGATACGCCGGGCGCGGAGTCTGTCGATTGAACGAACAGATAGATCGAGTAGTCGACGGCTTCGCCGATCAGCGTGGTGCCGAACCCGAGAGTCAAGCCATGGATCGTGCCGAATGCAAGACTAACCACCGCCAGGCCGGCCGCGACACCGGAGAGCACCGGCAGAAGTCCGAAGATGAGCGAGAGCGGCGATCGATAGATGACGAGCAGCAAGCCGACGATCAATGCGAGGCTCACGCTCGATAATGTTTCCACGTCGTGCTTGATCGTCTCGCGCATCTCGACAGAAAAAACGCCCGGGCCGGATAGCAACAGCCGGTAGGGCGAGGCGCTGCGATCAACGCTGTGCGACGCGGCATCGAATGCGCGGCGCACGGCGTTGATTGCTTGTTCCTGCGCATCGATATCGGACCCCGCGCCCGCGGTTTGGACGACGAGCACCGCGCGAGTGCCGTCGCGCGAGGCCCATACGCCGTGCGTTGTTGACGGCTGCTGACCGGTGTCGAGCCGGCTCATAAACGCGTTTGCCTCGCCGGTCGGGTCACGTGGCAGCAGTGTCTTGACCATCAATCCCGCGGACGAACTGAGGAGATCGAAGCTGTCGCCAAAGGCCTGATGCAGGCCTTGCACCGAAAAACGTTCTGGCGTCACGGAGGGGCTCAAAACATAGCGGTGATCGAAGACGAACTGCTGATCGCGTTCCTCCGTGAGCGGCTCGCCGTTATCGATGGCGGCGAATTGCGGGTCGTGCCGCAACGTCGCGGCCAGTCGCTTCGATAGCGCCGCACGCCCCGGTGCATCGCCACCCTCGATCGCGACGAGCACCAGCCGCGACACGACTCCGTTGTGCAATTGATCGACTAAGAGCCGTTGCTCTGCGGTGGGGGCGTGCGGCAAGAAGGTGGAGAGATCGGCGGTAAAGTGGGCTCGATGAACGATGGCGGCGCACGCGATCATGAACAGCAGCCAGAGTTGCACTGCGCGCCTTGAAAGCGCCGTGCGCAGGCCCCGGTTTGCCGATCGCAGCAGCGCAGGCTCTCGCATCATTGTCTCGAGGCGTTTTGAAGCCGCATGACCGAATGGTCGCCATCGGCCTGCTGGATCGCGACGGTCCGCAGCAGGTCCCCGGTCCCGCCGAGCGTGATCATGCTCACCACATTTGACATGTGCGGGTCGAGCGGCGAGAGCGTCAGCGTCCAGTTGTCGCTTTGGCCCGCGAGCGCGACCTTGTACGCACGTTCGAGCGCATAGCGATTGCCGGTCAGCGTCGCGCGGATGCTTTCAATGAGTGCAGCAATTTCGGGGTATCGCGAGAGCGATAAAGTGTACTTGTGCTGGTTGCGCTCAACCGTCAGGTTGTCACCGTCGATGACGAGGCGTTCAGGCTTCGGACTGACGGTGATCCTTTCCAGATGATCGGGCGCGGCGAACTCCAGTTCGCCGGATGATTCGACAGGCTGCGCCGTAATGGAAAGGTACTTGGTCTCCACGAAGGTGGCACGCCCCGACTTGATTTGTGCGAGCGTCGACATGAGCCGATCGAGCGTCCAACCCGGCGGCTCCTTGGCGGTGGATTGTGCATGGCACAGCATAGCGCTCGACGCAAAAGCGGCAAGCAGCGCCCTAGCGAGCGATTTGACGGCACGGACTCGGCAGATCTGGAAAAATCGGCGCATGGGGGTCATACATCAGGATTCCTAACTATTGGCGGACCGGACGCCGATCGGGCCTTGTCGCAGCCTCCTTCGTCGTGCGCTGCGCCGAGCGCATTTTCATGCCAGAAGTCGAAGTAGTTGAACCAGTTGTACGGGGCGGCGCGACAATATTTTTCCACCAAGCCGACGTAGCGCTCCAGCGCCGAGCGCACCTGCACCGTCCGGTCGCCGCTTGACTCCGCCGAGAAATCGGCAAGCGCTTCGAAGTGCACGTCGTAGCGGTTGTCCCCGCGATACAGGCCCGTCATGAAGATGGCTGGGCGCCGTAGCATTGCGGCCATGCGCAAGGGGCCGAGCGGAAAGCCGGCGCTCGCGCCGAGAAAATCGAGTCGCACGAGCGACTCCCCATTCTCCCCCGACAGCGTGCGATCGGCGAGCATGCCGATCATGCAGCCTTGGTCGAGATACTCGCGAGCCTTTAGCATGGAGTCGGGCTGTCCAAGACCGATAACGTCATGTTTGGCGGCAGAATTCACCATGGCGAGAATCGCGTTGATGTTACGTGCATTCTCTTCGTACATCATGATGGCAACGCGCAGATCGGGGCGCGTACGTCCGATCGCTCGGACCACCTCGAAGCTGCCGAGATGGGCACCAATCAGAAAGCCGCCTTGCCCTTGTGCGAGCGCCGCTTCGATCAGTTCGCCGCCATGCACCCGAATATCGAACAGATCGAAGCGCGCGTTCAGCAAATAGAGGCGATCGTGAATCGTCGCGGCGAAGTCGAACATGTGACGATAGACGTCGCGCCAACGGGCGTGCCTGCCCAGAGCCCGGCGCAGGTAGGCGCGCGAAGCTTGGCGCGACGATGGCGAGGTCAGCATGAAATAGGCCGCAATGGCGCGCAACACGACCCGGCCGAAGGGGCGGCCAAAGCGCAGAGAAATCCATGTCATCGCGCGCAGCAGTGCGAGATTGCTGCGCTCCTCGCGCTGTGCCCAGGCCGCGCGGACCGGAAATTCACGATGCTTCATGCCGTTGGCCGCTCGATCAATACGCCGGTTGCCACTGTGCGTGCGCCCGCACTGACGGCGAAATGAATCGTGCCGTTTTCGTTGCTTTGAAACGATAGGTCGAACGGACCGCCAGGCATTGCGGGATTCGGAAACTTCGCAGAACTGATCGTCCATGTGTGGGGCGCCCGCTCGAGCGCTGCGCTGATTGCGCTTAGCGCCCGCTCGAGAAGCATGACACCTGGCACGATCGGTCGCCCCGGGAAGTGACCGGGCAGGGCTGGATGATCGATTGGGATGTCAAAGGCGATCGACCGCGTTTGCGCGTCAATACGTCCGGCAACGGAGATCGAGCTTTGTCTGTGCCGCGCGGCGAGGGCTGCGAGTGTGGCATGTGGCAACTTGCCGGTTTCGGAGCGCGGCAGCGAATCGACGAGGACCAATGGGCGGGGCATGAACGGGGCATCGATGCGCTCGCGCAAGGCGCGCCGCACGTCGTCGGCCGAGAGATCGGGTGCCACAGCGAACGCCAGGAGCCGCGTAACAGGTTCATGCTGCCCGCAAGACTGGGCCTTTTCGTCATCCGGCAAGAAAAACGCGCCGTCTTTGACACCCGGTATCGCCGTAAGTTGATGGTTCAGATGAGCAAGCGATGTTCGTTTGCCTGCAATGTTGATGAGGTCGCGCTTGCGTCCTCGCAGCAGGAAATGCGCACCCTCGAGCAACTCAACGGCGTCTCCCAGCTGTACCGGTTCTTCAATATGTCCGCCGGCAGCCCACGTTTCCATATCGCCTTCGCCATGACGTGCATCGCTGCGCGTCTTTAGCGTAATTGCTGGGAGCAGGTTCCAAACGTCGCTCTTGGCCGTCCGGCGGGTCGCGATCTGACCCGTCTCAGTGCTGCCGTAAATTTCGACGAGTGGAGCGGCGAGCTGTGCCTCGGCTTCCTCTGCCAGTTCTTTAGAAAGCGCAGCGGTGGCCGACAGTATTAGCGATGCTGGCGGCAACTTGGATTCGGACATCAGCAGCACCCGCAAATGAACGGGCGACGTGACGAACACGCGCGGTTGAGGCACCTCTTCGAGTTCCGTGCGGATATCGACCGGATAGAACGGCTGTCTGTTGCTGAAGGCGAGTCCGCCAATGAGCGCAAGCAGCACCGTGGATTCGAGGCCATACATGTGCTGCGGCGGGACGGTTCCTACAAGTGTCGTGCCGCGGGCATCGCAAAGGCCGAGCCGGGTCGCCGCGGCCCGCACGCTTTTGACGAGCGATCCCCAGGTTTTGCGGTGAGGCACGGGTGTGCCGGTCGAGCCCGACGTGAAGACATAGGCCATGGTGCAAGCGGCGTCGATGTGCGGGATGGTCACGCTCGCCTCGGCGCTGTCAATGCATTTCGAGGTACGTTGAAGGTCGGGAAAGCGAATGCTCGGCAAATCCATTTCGCAATTGCTCGCATCGTGCAGACAGACGGTGCCGGGTGCAAACGATGCGAGCTGGCGCACGGTTTCCGGTGTATTCATCGAGGGAAGCAAGCTTACTTTTCCGGCGACGAGCGTGGCGCAAAGGCCTACTGCAAAGCGATAGCGGTCCTTGCACGCATTGAAGACATGGCCGCCTCCGGGCAGCGCGGCGGCCAGTTTCGTCACGTCCGCGAGAAAGTCGCGCACCGGAACCGGAACGCCGTCGCGCCAAGCAATCGTCTCATCCAGCGAGGAATGGAATAGCAGTGGAAGTCTCGGCATAGCTTCGGAAAAGGCGGTACCAGCACGCCTGCGACACACCGTTGCGGGCGCTGCGGACATTGATTTCACCGGGCCTGAACGCCTCGTTCGCGCATCGCGAGCCGATAGGCGCGTATTTCCACGAGTACGCCTGCGCGCGGTTCGTCGGGCAGCACGATGCGCCGATACATGAATTCGGCGATGAACATCATGGCGACGACCGGCAGCATCAAATAATTGGCAAATGTCGACCACACTACGACCGATGCCGCCGCGAACAGCAGCGTCGACACGAGCGCGATCGCTACAAAAAATAGTGCCCACGCGGCCGTAATGCGCCGCGTGTAAGCTGCGACGGCCGGCGTAAGCGTGCCGTGCACCATGGCGGCAAATCGGCTGCATAGAGGCTGGTGCCCCGCTAGTAGCGTGCGGCCGAACAAGGTAGCCATCGCAAGATTGAACGAGACGTGTTCCAAATACAGCGCCCACTGAAAATGCTGCGCGAGCGGGGCGCGTATTGCCCACAATAACAAGCAGGACGCGAGCCATAGCGGCAGCCACGAGGCGCGCCGGCCCGATCGCACGGCTGCACCCAGCGTGAGCGCCAACAATGGGGCGAGAGCCAGCACAAGTCCTACCAGTTGCAAGCCGGGGGTGCTCACTGCGTAATGCGCACCGAATTGGTACGCGATGACAAACGCGACGCCTGCGGCAGTTTGCGCGATTCGAATCAGTCCATTGTTCAACTTGTGCTCTCCGCGTTGCCGTATCCCAGCTGCCGCCATATTAAGAAGGGCAAGGCAAACCGACAAGCATTGCCGAATATCGCAAGGGCGCATAAAGCGTGCTGACGGCCGGGCGGTTGCCCCCACAATCGCAATAAATGTGAACGGATCATACGGTTTTACCCTGGAACCGGAAAGTGCCTTTTGTAACCGTTTGTATAGTTTTCATCAGGGAAGAATCGGGGGATCCTCGGTGAGTCCACCTTGGTTCGAACGCGCGTGCGCAACTTTGCCTTGAGCCGGCTGGTGTGAGCGATGGTGCCATGAGGTTCTGTAACCCTTTCCCGTATACGGCGTATCACCCATCGTCTAGAATCGCACCGAATTTGGTACGGCCTTAGCCGACTTGCCTGACTAAATTAGCGGACTTAGCGAACTTAGCCGGGTGCACTGGCAAGTCATATTCACCTTCTTTCAATCGCCGTTGCAAGTACGATGAACGAACTGGAACAAGAGCTCGCAGAGCTGATCATCCGCGAACTGAATCTCGAAGACGTTCGGCTTGACACCGTGTCCGCCGATACCCCGTTATACGGCGAAGGCTTTGGACTTGATTCCATCGACATTTTGGAGATCGCATTGTTGATCTCGAAGAAATACGGTTTTGGGCTTCGTTCGGACAATCCCGACAACGCGAAGATATTTGCCACGCTGGGCGGACTCGCCTCTTACGTGGCCGAGCACCGGGCTCATTAAACATGGCAGGGCACGAATGAGAGCGCTGGTCACGGGCGGAAGCGGTGCGTTGGGGCGAGCCATCAGCGAGGCGTTGGCCGGTGCCGGCCATGAAGTCTGGGTGCATGCTCACGGTGGGCTCGCTCGTGCGCAGGAAACCGTGGATCGTATCGGCGCGGCGGGCGGCGCAGCCCATGCCGTTGCGTTCGACGTGACCGATGCCGACGCTACGCGGACGGCCCTGGAAAACATGCTCGAGCGCGGCGCGGTGCAGATCCTCGTCAACAACGCAGGAATCCACGACGATGCGCCGATGGCCGGCATGACGCAGCAGCAATGGCGCAGCGTTATCGACGTCTCGCTGAATGGGTTTTTCAATGTCACGCAGCCGCTTCTGATGCCGATGATTCGCGCTCGCTGGGGGCGGATCGTCAATATCGCATCGGTGGCCGGCGTGATGGGAAATCGCGGTCAGGTGAACTATGCGGCTGCGAAGGCCGGCTTGATCGGCGCGACGAAGTCTCTGTCGCAAGAACTCGCTTCGCGCGGCATCACCGTCAACGCGGTGGCGCCGGGAATCATCGCTTCGCAGATGATCGGGCAGACGTTTCCGCCCGAGCGCATCAAGCAGATCGTGCCCGCCGGCAGAGCGGGCGAGCCGGAGGAAGTTGCAGCCATGGTGACGTACCTGGTTTCGGACGCGGCGGCGTATGTCACCGGGCAAGTGCTCTCCATTAATGGAGGGCTGGCATAGGTCGCGCGCGGCCGGCATGCGCACGACGAGTGTCACATGACGCCAGGAAGGGTAATTTGAGGAACGACGTTTTTTCGGGCCTGGGCCTGCGCCCTGCCGAACACATCGTCAACGAGGCGACACGAGACATGTTCAAGGACACACCCGACAATTCGCATGGCGGTCATGCGACGCTGCCGGCTCCGGAAGACACGACACGCCGGAGCGTCCATTCGAGCGATTCGCACGATGATGCCGACACTCGAACAGGCAGGTCCAAGTTTGCGACTGACGCATCGACCACCCATCTCGTCCTGATTCCCAGTTACAACCCGGGCGCGAAATTGGAGGAAACCGTGCGCAGCGCGCGCGAACGTTGGAATCCTGTCTGGGTTGCGGTGGACGGCAGCACCGACGGCAGTACGGCGCGCCTCAAGGCGATGGCCGTAAAGGATCCTGGGCTGCACGTCATCGTGTTGCCATACAACCAAGGTAAGGGCGCGGCGGTGCTCGCAGCGCTCGACGAAGCTGCAGCACTGGGCTTTACCCACGCACTTACGATGGATTCCGACGGTCAGCACCCCGCGCATTTGATCGATGCGTTCATGAGCGCTTCCCAGGCGGTGCCTGAGTGCATGGTCCTTGGCCTGCCGAGATTCGACGCAAGCGCTCCGCGGTTGCGGGTGCAGGGACGTCGGCTCTCGAACTTCTGGGCCGATGTGGAGACGCTTTGGGCGGGGATCGGCGATTCCCTTTACGGCTTTCGCGTTTATCCGATTGCACCGCTTCGATCCGTGATGCACCGACAAATTTGGATGCGGCGCTTCGACTTTGATCCCGAGGCAGCGGTGCGCATGTGCTGGGCCGGCGTGCGCCCGATCAATCTCGAGGCGCCGGTGCGCTACTTTCGGGCCGACGAGGGAGGCGTCTCGCATTTTCAGTACGGACGCGATAACGCCCTGCTCACGTGGATGCACTTACGGCTAATGTTCGGCTTTGTGGTGCGATCGCCCTCGCTCGTCGCGCAGCGAATGCTGCCGCACTTGCGCTCGGTGTGGCTCAGGTCGAAACAAAGTGACAAACAGCGGCGATAACGCCGATCTGTTAGGGCATCGGGCATCTCTGTTCAATTAAGAGTCGATGTCAACCACGTCGACGCGGCACGGGTGACTATCGGCGATTCTGGATAGCGCGTCAGCGCGCCACGCGCGCTGGCGCGTACGCTGCGTTCGATTGTTTCGTAACGGTCGTGTCTCATAGTCGCAAAACTGTGGCGCCACATTCTGGCGCCCTACGTTTCAGACTCGCCCTTTGGCCATGCGATCATAAAGATCCCATACATTTTTCGTCTCGAAAGACGCAGCTTCAGATATTGGACGCTCCATGACCTGGCAGCCATACTTGCCTCTTGGAGCACTTTCTGGAGCGTCAACATGAAATCGCTAATAGCAGCCGTCGCGGTCGCCGCTTTTGCTGTTCCCGTTATGTCGTTTGCTGAATCGAATACGCCTGTCACCCGTGCTCAGGTCCGCGCTCAACTCGTTGAACTCGAAAATGCGGGCTATAACCCCGCGGGCGAGCATCTGTATTACCCAGTGGATCTTCAGGCTGCCGAAGCCCGTGTGGCCGCGCAAAAGCGGGCAGTCGGAGGCGTTGGCGAAGCGGTGAGCAGCTCGTCGGCATCTGGTGCCTCCAAGACGGAGACGGTAGCCACCATATCGAGCTCGCGCTGAGCCTGCCTCGACATTTCGGGTTCCAGTTCGTCGTGTGAAAACTCGATCATCCAAGCCGAGTTCGCGCTCGAGTTGCGTATCTGTTGACTCAGCGGAGGCGGGGCCATCCCGAGCCGCACTGCGGCCCGAGCGACGTGTCGTTCCTTGGCGTCCCCACCAAATATTTCCGGTTGCGAAAAAAATCTTATATCGCTTTCGTCTCGAAACAGGTTGCTCACCATATTGGACGTCCGCTTTACGGCGAAACATACTCTGACCAACTAATGCCGCTTCAGGAAAATCGCATTATGGAAACGACAAACGCCTGTTCTTGCGTGCAAGACATTGCAAAAGCATTCGTAAACTTAAAGGAAAGGGAGGCCGAACATGATCTGGCCGAACTTTATCAGACCTCATTGATGAGTGCACTCATCGACGGCGTGTATGAAGGGAACATGACCATCGCCGATTTGCTCGAACATGGCGATTTCGGTCTTGGTACATTCAATGATCTTGATGGGGAACTGGTAGCGTTCGACAGGGAAGTTCACCAGTTGCGTGAGGATGGAAGCGCGCGCGTCGCCTCAATGGATCAGAAGACTCCGTTTGCGGTGATGACAAATTTTCGTCCGACCATGTCGGGTCAACTGACGACGACACTCGATAAGGTCGACATACAAAAGCTCATCGACAAACTGGTTGACTCCCCGAATCTGTTTTGCGCTTTTCGGATCGACGGCCGTTTCGAGCGCGTTGTCACGCGCACTGTGCCGCGCCAAACGAAGCCGTACCGACCAATGCTGAAGGCGATCGAGAGGCAGCCAACCTATACATTTGAGGACACAGTGGGAACGATGGTCGGATTTCGCTGCCCCGCATACGTCCAGGGCATCAATGTGGCAGGCTTCCACGTCCACTACATCACCGAGGATCGCCGTGGCGGCGGCCACGTTCTCGACTACCGGCTGCTCGAAGGCTTGCTCCAGCTGGCAAAGATCTCGACGCTGCGCATCGAACTTCCGCAAACCGAACATTTTCATCAGGCCACATTGCACTCGGAGGAAATTAGCAAAGCGATCGAGGCCGCTGAAGGTTGAATCGGACCGATTGGCGAGTTAGGTGGTCGAGGCTGGCATTCGCTCAAAGATTAACAAGGGATTAACGGGATTAACGGAGTTTGCAATGTTGAAGAGCCAAAGCGACGTGGGAACGTCGTGGAAATGCGGTGCTGACCTGGTCGTTCGCAATCTTGAAATGCAGGGCGTCAAACATGTTTTCGGCATTCCTGGCGCCAAGGTGGATCGTGTGTTCGATTCGTTGGTCGACTCGTCGATCAAGACCGTGGTGGTCAGGCACGAGGCGAATGCGGCGTTCATGGCGGCGGCCGTGGGACGACTTACAGGCAAGGCGGGCGTGGCGCTGTGCACCTCCGGCCCCGGCATCTCGAACGTTACGACTGGCCTTGCGACGGCGAATTCGGAAGGCGACCCGATGGTAGCGATCGGCGGCGCCGTCAAGCTCGACGACCGGCTCAAGAATGTCCACCAGACGATGGATACCGTCAGTCTCTTCAAGCCGATCACGAAGTACAGCGCCGAAGTCACGAATTCGTCCACCATTTCGGAAGTGATGTCCAATGCATTCCGGGCTGCCGAGCTGCCACGACCCGGCGCGGCATTCGTCAGTTTGCCGATGGACATCGTCAACGCCCCGGCAATGGGTGACGCATTGACTTATGTTCCCTCGCCAGAATTTGGGCCTGCGGCGGCCGAAAGCATCCGCACGGCTGCCGAACTGCTCAAGGAGGCGCGCAACCCTGTCCTGCTGCTCGGCATGCTTACCAGTACGCCGGAGAATGCGGAGGCGGTGCGCAGCTTTATCGACAAAACAGGCGCCGCGGTTGTCGGCACCTTTCAGGCCGCAGGTGCAATCGGATCGAAGCAACTCGCGAATTTCGCGGGGCGCGTTGGCCTCTGGAACAACCAGCCCGGTAACGCGCTGCTTGACCAGGCCGATGTCGTGGTCACGGTCGGCTACAGCCCGGTCGAATATGAGCCGTCCAAGTGGAACCTGAATGCACGGCGCACGGTGATTCATCTCGATGTGGTGCCAGCGGACATCGATCGAAATTATCGGCCTGCGGTGGAGCTTATCGGTAACATTGCGAAGACGCTCGCTCATCTTGCCTCCGAGGCAGAGGCCTTCAGCCGTTCGCCGGAAGCATCCGCCATTCTCTCGACGCTCGCCACCGCGCGCCGGGAGCTGGCTAATCGCTCCGCCACGCTGGGAGGCTCTCTGATTCATCCGCTGCGCATCGTCCATGAATTGCAGAACGTCGTGGGCGCCGACACGACGATGTGTGTCGATATGGGCAGCTTCCACATTTGGATTGCGCGCTACCTGCACAGCTTCCGTGCGCGGCAACTCCTGATGACCAATGGGCAGCAGACGATGGGCGTCGCTCTTCCGTGGGCGATCGCGGCATCGCTCGTGCGTCCCGGCGAGAAGGTGATCTCGGTGTCAGGCGACGGCAGCTTCATGCAGTCAAGCATGGAGCTTGAAACCGCCGTGCGACTCAAAAGCAACATCGTCCACGCGATCTGGGTCGACAACATGTACAACATGGTGGAGATTCAGGAGGTCCAGAAATACAGTCGGCGCTCGGGCGTGGAATTCGGACCGATCGATTTCATGGCCTACGCGCAATCGTTTGGCGCGGCAGGCTTTGCCGTGGGGTCGGCTGACCAGTTGCGTTCCACGTTGCGCGAAGCAATGGCCGTGGAAGGGCCTGCGGTGGTGGCGATCCCGGTCGACTATTCGGATAACTACAAGCTGATGGAGCCATTGAGAGAGGATTATCTGATCTGACTCGCTGACTCGTGCCGATGAATGGGGGAAATACGCTCGGTTAGACGATCTGTGCATTCGCTTCGGGCTCGAGCACGCGTCCGGAATTTCTCTCACATTTTTAGCTTGCGCCACATAAGTGCTAACCCCTACACTCCGTGGCCACACACTACAGGCCTGCTCTTGCGCATTGGGATTGCAAAATTATCCGCGTACCTAACGTGTTAGCACACCGAGAGAAATGGTTTTCGGCGGTACGGTCTGAATTGAGAGCAGTCCTCTTCGAGACGGGATTGATATGGAATTACGCCACTTGAAGTACTTCGTGGTGGTCGCTGAGGAACGGCATTTCACTCGCGCCGCAGAGCGGCTTGGCATGGCCCAGCCGCCGCTCAGTCAGCAAGTGCGCAAGCTCGAACATGAAATCGGAGCGCTATTGTTTCGTCGCCTGACCCGCGGAGTGGAGCTGACTGATGCGGGCCGTGTGCTCTACGAAGACGCCCGGCGTATCATCACTGACGTCGAGCTTGCGAAAAGTCGGGCGCAAAGCGCAGCTCGCGGTCAGACGGGCAGCATTCGCGTAGGCTTGGCGAGTTCCGTCGTCTTTCATCCCGTCATCGCGGAAATCGTCCGTGCCTATCGCGAGTCCCACCCTGAAGTCAGGCTGTCACCTTCGGAAAGCAACGTTGCAGCATTGATCGACGATCTTATGGAAGAGCGAATCGATCTCGCGATCATCCGGCAAACCTCGCAAGAGTCTGAGAGGATGAAGATCGAAACACTGATCGATGAGGACATGCTGATCGTGTTGCCACCGCAACACCCGCTGGCCCGCGTGCCGCGCATCGATCTTCACTCGATTGCTCCCGAGACCTTAATTCTGTTTCCTCGAACCATCGCGCCCGTCCTTTACGACGAAGTGATATCCGCGTGCCAGCGCGCCGGCTTCAGCCCGCGATTGGGGCAAGAGTCGACACAGGTCGCATCGGCCGTGAGCATGGTTGCGGCGGGTTTCGGCATCTCGATCGTCCCCCACTCTATCCGCCAAGTACATGCGACTGGCGTCACGTACCATGCGATTGAAGGTCCCCAGCCAACAGCGCAAATCGTCCTCGCGTACCGGGCGGGAGAGTTCTCCCGCGTAGTGCGCGACTTCGTCGGTATCGCTAGGCGACAAGCCAGCGCTCATAAGAATGCAGGGGCGCAAATCGACCGCGAGCCTGTCTCATTGCATGATTGAGTTGCGGAAATCGGAACAGACGAGCTGCTTGTGTAGCCGGGCCGTCGTTGCTACGACAATCGAATAATCGATGATCAGTGCGCGTTGTTTATGACCCGACGTCGCTCGACCGGCCCAATCATCGCCTTGGGCAACGTTGCGATTACTGTATGCATCGTGAAATCGAGATCCTCAGGCGCGATGTCGAAATGCACGACGACCGTGTCGCGAAGGGTTTTCATACCGGCCACGTACACGCCAACCGGAGAATGGAACAGCGCCTTGATCTGTGTGCGAGATTCATCTTCCGA
>JAXDQB010000226.1:0-13620 GCA_034668065.1 Paraburkholderia sp. | reverse complement strand
TGCTCCGTAGTTGTGTTGGACTATGAATGGCCGATGCGTGTCATAAAGCGCAAACCCGCTGCGAGTCATGAACCGCCAAACCAGTTGTAGCCCTGGTTTTCCCAGTAACCACCGGGGTATTCGTTTGTGACAGAAATTGCGACGATATGCTTCGGATTCTTATAGCCGAGCTTGGTGGGCATGCGCAGCTTCATCGGGAAACCGTATTTCGGCGGCAACGTCTGTCCGTCGTAAGTGAGCGCGAGCAGCGTTTGCGCATGCAGCGCAGTGGGCATGTCGATGCTCGTCCAATAATTGTCCGCGCAGTGCAGCGACACGTATTTTGCCGACGTGTCGGCACCTGCACGCTTTAGGAAATCCGAAAAGCGCACGCCGCCCCATCGGCCAATCGCGCTCCACCCCTCGATGCAGATATGTCGCGTGATCTGATCTTGTTGCGGCAACGCGCGCAGTTCGTCGAGCGCCCAAGTTCGCTTTCCGTTCGCGAGCCCGCCCACCTGAAGCCGATAGGTTCCCGCATCGACTAGCGGTATTTCGTCGATGTCATAAAACGCGTTAAACGGGAACGGCCGCGTGATCATCGACTCGGGATAAGTCGGCGCCATTTTATTTGGATCGAACAGGAGCGCTTGCACACTGTCGTTGAAGGACGACATTCTGCGCAGCATCGCGTTCACTGACTTGTCGCTCGACAAATCGCATCCCGAGAGCATTGCGAGGCCGCCGAGCGTGAGAATCCGCCTGCCGAGCAGGCGGCGCGCCGGGTCTTTCAGCTCGCTGTGCGCATCCTTGATGATGGAAGTCTCATGAGAGAGAAGAGCCGTATCGGGCTTGCGGCTTCGTTTTCGAATATCCATGTCTACCGTCCGCGAATCATGAGGAGCAGCGAGCGCGGCACAAGTGCGACCATCAAGACGTGCACGACGAAGAACGCGACCAGCACGCTCATTCCGACAAAATGCACGATTCGTGCATTGTCGTAGCCGCCCAGCAATGTCCGCAGCAGCGGAAACTGCACCGATTTCCAAACGGCCAACCCCGAGAAGACCACAAGCGCGATATCAATGATGACGAGCAGATACGCAAATTTTTGCACCGCGTTATAGCGGCTGAGATCGTCATGTCGAAGCGCGCCGCGCAACGCGCAGACGCAATCCGCAAGGAGCGCTTTGAGACTGACCGGCAAAAGTTTTCGGCGCAGCCGCCCCGACGCGATATTCAGCCCCAGGTAGACAAGGAAATTCACCACCAAAATCCACATGACGGCGAAGTGCCATTGCAACGCGCCGCCAAGCCAGCCGCCCAGCGTGATCGCTGCGGGAAACTGCAACGCCGGAAAGATCGGCGAGGCGTTGTAGATCTGCCAACCGCTCGCCGCCATCAGAACGACGGCGGCCGCATTTATCCAGTGTGCGATGCGGACCCAGGCGGGCTGAATCGTTATTTTACTCAATGCAGTTTCTCGTGGTGATGACGTCATTCAATGATGAAACGAAGCCAGGGCAAAACGAACCGGGAAGTCGTCCCGCCTTGCCCTCCAACGCTGCCTGTTTTCGACCGATGCAGCGTCATAGGCATAAACACGACTGCCTTCGCCTCTATTCCATCGAAAGTTCGATTTTTTTATCTTGGCCTGCGCGCGGCCCCTCGCGCCTCGCTTCGTCCGCCAGGAAATGTGCGCCGACCAAAAAGGTGCGTTGCGGATTGGCAATTTCGATGCCTCGCTCGATGAAGCGATCGAGAATACGCCGGTTGAACTCCCGCTGCACCGGCCAGCGCTCGGCATCAGTGCATTGCATCTGTCCGACCAGTGTCACGTTCGCGCCATCAACCTGGTCGACTCCCCAAAAGCTGAAGTCCTCGAGTATGCCGTTTTTGAAGTCGTCGTGGGCGCGCAATTCTGCACCGATTTCCATCAGCGTTTCAATGGCGCGGCCAACGTCCGCACCATGGGCGATCGTCACTTTGACCGCCGCATTGCCGATGCCGCGGTTCGAATTGTTGACGGTCGTCACGGAACTGAATGGCACCGTATACAACGAGCCGTCCAGGCCTCGCAGCCTCACGGTGCGGATGGACAGGTATTCGACCTTCCCCGACACGCCGGACACCGAGATCCAGTCGCCCACCTGCATGGCGTTTTCCATTAGCAGGAAGATGCCTGTGATGAAGTCCTGCACGAGCTTTTGGGAGCCGAAACCGAGCGCAACGCCGAAGATGCTGGCACTCGCGAGCAACGGTGCGGTATTCACGCCGATTTCATTGAGCGCGGTCAGTCCAACCACCAACAGGATCGCGACGAAGAGCGCCGTGCGCAGCATCGGCAGCAGCGTATGCAAGCGCGCCGCGCGCACGCGGTCGCCACTGCTTTGCCATGCGTCGATGCGGCGCTCGGCGGCCGCATTCGCCACTTCCCATACCAGCACGGCGATGGCCACCGCGATGGCGATCGTTATCAGCGCCACGCCTAGCCGATGGCCGAGCGCATTCTGCGTAAAGAAACGGGCGACGTCGAGCCCCCATACTTCGAGCAGCAAAGCTAACGTTACTAGCCAAAGCAGCCACGAGACGAAGCGGCGCAGCACCGGATAGTAACGGTAGGCACGGCGGCGGGCGAGAGATGTGTGCGCGTTGACCTCGGCATGACGAAAGGCCTGCCCGAGCGCGCCAAAGGTGACGATGCCGACAACTCGCGCAACGGCCAATATGACGATCGACAGCCCGCCCAAATGCAACACTTTCGCGAAACCGTCGTGTACGCCCAGCGCCCAGGCCACCCAAAGCGCAATCACGAAGAATATCGTCAAGCCGGCCCAAACGTCGGCGAGCCAGTTCCCCAGGTGCGCGATCGAACCGCGCTTCGATGTGGCGGTGCGGATTGCAGCGGCCACCGGCCGCCGGACTTGCACGATCAGCGCGACGACCAGACCATGCACCACCAGTGCGATGATTTTGGTGATCGTGCTATGCGACTGTACAGCCAAACCGAAAGGGAGGACCGCTTCGACAAACGCAGTGCCCACGCCGACGGTGGCCACGAGGCGTCGCGCCCAACGCTGCGCGAAGGTGGCCCAGTGGTCGCCAATGCGCAGCATGCGCAACTTCGGCGCATCCGGGGCGAAGAAGAATGCGCAGATGCTTAGCACCACGCGACAGATCACATAAACGTCGATCAGCGCGCCGATTGCCTGGTCCTGCGGTGATTCATCGACTGTCAGCAACGACATCACCGCCGTCGCACTCAACGCGAAAACACCTAGGGGGATGAGGTTGACCACCGCGTAAAGCAAGGCACCCGGCAAGCGCCGCAGCAGTGCCCAGTTTTGCACGGCGCGCAGTTTTCCCTGTGCAGCACGCGCTGCTTCGGGCGAGCTCGAAGCAATGTTCTCCAGGCCGGGCGTCACGCTTCCCATTCCATGTGACGCGGCCAATCCGGCCGGCATCGCTCCCCCGTCACGGGCGTCGTCATGGCCGACACCGCGCGCCGCGAGCGCCTGGCGCGGCCGACCCAGCGCCAGGCCGGCTATCCACTCGAGCACGAATGCGGGCAGAAATGTTGCTGCGAGCATCCAGGCGGCGCTGACCAATTCCGAGTAACCTTGCGGCGACCTTGCATAGTATGTCCACCACGCCCGCGCGGCGCGGAAATCGAGCAGCGTGGTTAGCGAGTGTTTTGCCTGCGATGCGACCGCCAGCAACGCGTGAGCGCCTTGCCGTGACAATTGCGACGTGAGGCCGTTCGCATTGAGTGTGCGGGTCAGTGGAGCTGGGGCCGCGCTCGGGGCGGGCGGGCCGCTGGCCGGTGCGGCGATGGACGAGAGCGCATTGCCGGCTGCGAGCGCGCGCAACGTACCTTCGACTTGCGCGAGGCGGCTCGGGTCGAGCAGCACGGTAAGCGCGGCGCGGGCTTGGTCGGGTGTCAATGTCGGTATTGCCGACGTCTGCTGTGGAGGGCCGGATGGGCGCGGCGTCGTCGAGTCTGCGGCTAAGGACGAGGGACTCAAGCTCATCAAAAGCAGGAAGGTGACCAGACACGCGAACAAATAGGCAAGCCGCCGCGCGGGTGGCGGCGCGAACTTCAGAGGTGTTATCGGGCGAGTGCAGGGTAAGCCGGGAAGGTGTCGGTGGACGGAAATAGGGACGGCAGCAAGTCGAGGCATAGCTCTACGAAAAGGTAAATGATCCCACTACGACGCACTGCAGCCTGATAAATTCACGAAAAAATCATACTGAGCAGACTTAGACAATTCAGTACCAGTAGCGCCCCGCGGTTTGACGCGCCCTTTCGGCGTCCGCTTCAGGGTCTTTTAATTCAGATTTATTCCAAGGAGTGCGAACGCCATGTCAGCGCCGTCGCCAATCGAACTCGAAACCGGACCCGACCCCAGGTTCGCAGTGATCGTAATGCACGGTCTCGGCGCCGACGCCAATGATTTCGTTCCGCTCGTCCCCGAACTGCAGCTCACGGATGCGCCGCCCGTGCGCTTCGTGCTTCCCAATGCGCCGGAGATTGCGGTTACCGCGAACAACGGCTACGTGATGCGCGCATGGTATGACATTCGCGGGTTCGAGAGCTTTACTCGGCAAGTCGACGAAACGGGTATCGAATCGTCGTGCACAACCGTGCGCCGATTGATCGAAGCCCAGAATGCGCGGGGCATTCCCACTTCGAACATCTTTCTCGCGGGTTTTTCGCAAGGTGCGGCGATGACCTATTCGGCGGGGCTGACGCACCCGGACGCGCTGGCCGGCTTGATCGCGTTGTCCGGTTATGTGCCGTCGCAGCGCTTTATCGAAAGCGGGTTAAGCGCGGCGAATCGCAATGTTTCGATCTTCGCCGCGCATGGCATATACGACGACGTATTGCCGCTTCAATTGGGCGAGGCCGCACGAGACTTTGCGGCTGCACTCGGATGCAAGGTGGAATGGAGTGCGTATCCGATGACGCATTCGGTCAGCGAGGAGGAGATCGCAGCGCTTCGCGTGTGGTTGCGCGCGCATCTTGCGGCAGCTTGCTGAGCGTTCGTCGAATCATTTGTGAACATGAACATCGGAGCCCGTGCGATGCTGCGTTGGAAGCAGATAGAGCCATAGCGCGATGGCCAGAGCCAACAGCAGCAGCGCGCTCGTCATCGAAACGACCCCGGGCCAGCCGCGCAGGTGCCAGAACACACCGCCAACCGACCCTACCACGCTCGAACCCAGGTAGTAGGCAAAGAGATAAAGCGACGATGCCTGGGCTCGGCTCGTCTGCGCGCGTGCGCCCACCCAGGCGCTTGCAACTGAATGCGTGCCGAAAAAACCGATAGTCAACACGGCCACTCCAGCCACAATGATCCAGAGACTCGCGGATAAAGTCATGACGGTTCCCGCAAGCATCAGCATGAATGTTGCAGGCAGAACTGCCTTGCAGCCGAGCTTGCCGGAAAGGCTACCCACCCAAGCGGAGCTTGCCACACCAAACAGATACACCGAAAAAATCAGCCCGATGTGCGTCTGGCTGAGCGAGAAAGGCGGGGCTATCAGCCGGTATCCAACGTAGTTGTAGACGGTGACAAAGCTGCCCATCAGCAGGAAGGCCTCGACGAACAGCAGCGGCAGGATGCCGTCGCGCAAGTGCGTGCCGAAGGCGCGCAGAAGCGGCGCGAGGCGCAGTTCGCGCCGCACGAAGTGACGCGATGCCGGCAGAAATCGCCACAGCATGACGGCACACAAGATACCGATGATGCCGATCACCATTACCGCGGCTCGCCAGCCGAACGTATCGGTAATAACGCCTGTCAGTAGACGACCTGCCATTCCGCCCAACCCGGTGCCGGCGATATACAGCCCCATGGCACGTCCGAGCGAACGCGGGTGCATCTCTTCCCCGACATAAGCCATCGCAACAGCCGGCAAACCGCTGAGGGCGACGCCTGTCAGCGCGCGAACGAGAAGCAGCGTCGGCCAGTGCGGCAGTAATGCACAAATGACGGTGAGCAGCGCCGAGAACAGCAGCGAAGCCACCATGATCGGCTTGCGGCCCACGGCCTCTGACAATGCGCCCGCGGCAAGCATGGAGACTGAAAGCATTCCGGTGCTGAGCGACAGGGCAAGACTTGCGCCCGCGGCACTGACACCGAATTCCGCTGAAAAGAGCGGCATCAACGGCTGCACGCAGTAGAGCAAAGCAAACGTCGCGAACCCGGCGGCAAAAAGGGAAGAATTGGTCAGCCAAAACGCAGGCGTCCCATGCTCGATTTTGGTTTCCATCTCGCGAGGCATGTCACCGGTCGCCGCGACTGCGGCCTCAGATACGTCGTGTTTTGCCATCGTTCGAACAATCCGATTGCGATCCCGGCTCCCGACTGCCTGTGAAAGGCGAGTCAGGTGCAGTCCAATAAGGATTCGGCCAGGAATGATACACAAATGCATATCAATGCATCCTCGAACCGAGTAATTGGCTTTTCTCGCGTGCGACGCGTCGGCTGATACTCATGTGCCGTGCACCGTTTCGTCGATCGATGGTTTTCTCATCGATTGCATGCACTTCAATCGCTTGGCAGCAAGCCAATCGACTAACCGTCACTTCGTCTGAAAATCTCGCGGGCCGGGCATCGGCACAGCACCGTCGCGGATCTAATGCTCAAACGGTGGCCATGGCTCACAGAGCGGCCCCGAATTTCGCCATCCAACCCAGCAACCCAGCAACCCGTCAACCAGTAAGGAGTCCGAAATGCCGACCGTACCCACTTTAAGCATCGCATCCGAAGCCGCGCCCGAGGTCGGGCAGTACTGGCCTGGACAAGGGGGCCTCTATGCGGGCATCGTGCCCGTCAGCGACGGGCAACATTCCCGCCATCTAATTGTCTCTATCGACGAAGTGGACGGCGTGGCATGGGGTGGTTCGAACGCCTCGGAAACGGACGCACGAAGCTTACATGACGGTTCGACCAACACATGGGCGCTCATGGTGTGCGGACATGAACACCCGGCGGCGCAGTGGGCAGCCGATTACACCAGGGACGGTCATGCCGATTTTCATTTGCCCTCCCGGCGCGAGCTTCAGGTTGCCGCAGCCACGATGCGCGACCAGTTCGCGCCGCAATGGTATTGGTCGAGCAGCGAGCATGGTTGGGCGACTGCGTTGGGCCACTCCTTCGGCGAAGACGATGCTCCCCGTATCGTCGAATCGAAAAACGTGTTAGGGCGTGCCCGGGCCGTAAGGACGATACCCGTTAGCGATTGAGGCCGGCTACCAAATATCGCCCGCATCGCCAAGCGTTTCCGATAAGCCCTCTCGTCATCGCACCTCCGCTCGAAAAACGAGCAACGCAATAACCGCTCTCGCGTATTGCGCACAGACCACAATTTGCTGGTCACTGCAAAGCCGCCGGGCTCAATCCCGTTATGGAAACGGTAAGGCCCGCACCGTCTTCGTTGTTGCGAAGCATGAGCGAGGCGCGGTGACGCTGCGCAATTCGGGCCACGATGGAAAGACCCAGCCCGCTGCCTTGGCCCTGTGTTCCGGGGCTGCGGTAAAAGCGATCGCACACGCGCGGCAACTCGGCCTCGGGAATACCTGGGCCGCCGTCACGCACGGCCAATCCGATCCCGTTCGCGTCACGCTGCAGAACGACGTCGACTTTCCCTCCGGCGGGCGTATGGCGAATCGCGTTGTCGAGCAAGTTGTTCAGTACCACCGTCAGCGCATGAGGTTCGCCCAAGATACCGAATTGATCCGCGACGTTCTCCGGCGTCGCAAACTCAAGACCCAGGTCGATCGATTTCGCCTCCGCTATCAGCGAGAAATCGCCAACGGCCTGCTCCGCAAGCCTGCGCAGATCGACGGGCTTCATCGAGGTTGCCCCGCGTGCGTCCTCGCGAGCAAGCGCGAGCAGTTGCTGTACCAGACGAATGAGCCGGTTCAGGCGCGCTTCAATCTTGGGGAGTGTCTGCCCTTCCCCCTTTAGCGACCCGTCTCGCTTCGCGGCTTGCAGTTGCAGTCTCAGCGCCGTCAACGGGGAACGCAGCTCATGCGCGGCATCGGCAACGAACGTTCGCTGCGCTTGCGAAGCCGCACTTAGACGCTCGAGCAAGTCATTAAGGGCCTGCACGAGCGGCCGGATTTCGACCGGAAGTGCAGCGTCGATTCGCAGCGGCTCGAGGGCATTGAACGACCGTGTCGACAATGCACGCGACAGCCCATTGATTGGCGCAAGCGCGCGTCCAACCCCAATGAGCACCAAGGCGATGGAAGCGGGCAATAGCAGCACGAGAGGCCAAAGCGTGCGGAGTGCAAGCCGTGCGGCGAGTGTTTCGCGCACCGAAATCGGCTGCGCCACTTGCACGAAGCGCTCGCCCTGACGTGCGCCGAATACGCGCCAATGCTTTTGCTCGCGCTCGATCGTGCGAATGCCCTCCGGCATGCGTGGCAGCGGCGGTGCTTGTTTCGATCGATAGATATCGCGTCCTTGCGCGTCCCAGATACCGATGACGATACGGTCTTCCGATAGGTCCTGCAGCTGGGGCGTTCGCGTGACGGCTCCGTCTCCCGCGGAGAAATCGGAAGGCAGCGATCGTGCCACGGTGCGCAGCTCGTAGTCGAAAAGTTCGCTCGCCTCCTCGCGCGCCATCCGATAAACGCCGTAGCCCGCAATAGCCAAGACGGCGGCAAAGCCGCAAAGCAACGAACCGAGCAGTTGGCGCTTGATCGACGTCATTCGATGCGCCTCAAGCGGTAGCCGACGCCGCGCACGGTGACGATCTCATCCGCGCCGATCTTGCGCCTCAAGCTGTGCACGTGCACCTCGACGGCATTGCTGCCGATCTCCTCGGTCCACCCGTAAATCTTTTCTTCGAGTTCTGCCTTCGTAAATACGCGTGTAGGCCTTTCGATCAGCGCACGCAATAACGTGAATTCACGCGGCAACAGGGCAAGCGAATTGCCGTCCTTCGTCACCTCATGCGCGGCAGGATCAAGCGCCAATGCGCCATGCGTGTAGACCGGCTGCTTCTGCCCTGTGCGCCTCCGCAAGAGCGCACGCACGCGAGCCGCGAGTTCATCGAGATCGAAAGGCTTGACGAGATAATCGTCTGCGCCGGTATCGAGGCCGCGAATGCGCGCATCGACTGCGTCGCGCGCGGTCAAGATAATGACGGGCGCAGCCCCACCGGCCTTGCGATAAGCATTCAGGACGTCGATGCCATCCTGCCTGGGCAAGCCGAGATCGAGCAGCACGAGATCATATACGTCGAGGCCTAGCGACAACTGCGCCTCGCGGCCATCGTGAGCCCAGTCGATCGCGTAGCCTTCACGGCGCATCGCGCCCAACACCGGCTCCGCGATCATCGGATCGTCCTCGACCAATAGCAAACGCATAGTCTTGCTTCCCGTTGTTTGGGTGCGGTTGAGCATACCAAACAAAGCCCGAAACTTTGTGGCGAGTCAGAGCAGCCAACCCGCTGCGGCGCCAACAAGACCCGCAGCAGAAGCGAGCGCGGCCAGGATGCCGAGGAGCCACAAGTACCCATTACGCGGCCGGTTCGCCGCCGGCAGCACAACGGCGGCGAGCGCGATAAGCAATCCGACCGCGAGCGGCAACATCAATGCGTTGACAACCTGCGCCCCAACGTTCAAGGAGACGAGATCCGGCTCGATCCAGACGACGGCGGCACTCAAGGAGACCGCCCCCGCGTAGACGCCGAAGAACCACGGCGCAGTCGACGGGCTCGCTTCCAGCGACCTGCGGAAGCCGGCAATTTCGCCGAGCCCCCACGCGAGGGCCAGCGAGCAGACGATCCCCGCCACGAGCGATGCGCCGAGCACACCCGCGCCGAAGAGCAGACAACCGGCCTGCCAACCCACGACGCTCGAGAGCGCTGTACTGATTTCGCCCACGCTCTGCAACCCGCGCTGCCCCCCTGCGTTTGCCAGCGTGGCGGCAGCAGCGACGAGAATGGCGCCCGTCAGCAACTGCGCCAGCACTGCACCGAGCGCCGTTTCGATACGAGCTGAGCGGTAATCGCTCGACGTCAGTTTTTTGTCGGCAACTGCCGCTTGCTGATAGAAAATCATCCACGGATTGAACGTCGCGCCGATCAGCGCCGCTGCGAGATAGGCGAATTCGGCACGTCCCGCGGGTGCGATGTGGAACTGTCCGGCCAGCGTGCTCAGATTAGGGCGTGCATGCCAAACAACGGCGAAGAAAGTCAGCTCGAACATGCCGATCGCCATTGCCACTCTGTCTACGCGCTTATGCGAGCCGGTCAGCACAATGGACAACAAGACACAGACAGCGAGCGGCAGCGTAACGTGCCGCGAAATACCATACATCTCGCCTACGCCGGCAACACCGGTGAACTCGGTGACAAGAGAGCCCACTACGGCCACGACGAGTCCCAACGCGGCTACCGCGGCCCAAACGGTCCCGAAACGCTTGCGCACCAGTTCGCCAAAGCCTCGACCGTCGAAGATGCCGAGCCGCACGCAAAGCTCCTGAATCATGTAGAGCAGCGGAATCAAGGCGAGCAGCACCGGAAGGAGCCCAATGCCCCATTTCGCCCCGCTTTGCGCGGCTGTCACGACATTGCCTGCGTCGCAATCGGCCAGCATCACCAGCAAGCCCGGCCCCCATCCGGCGGTCGCGCGTAGTACGCCGCCGCTTCTTCTCATCGAGGCTTGGAGCTCAGGCATGGGGAGTCAACATGGAAGAGGATGTTCAGCGAAACGGCGAAAGGCGGCACAGATCATGCGTGACTGGTACGACGCGGTAACGCTCGCGTTTTACCTACACAGTGATAACGAGATCGGTGTACTTCGACAGATGAACCTCCGAATTTCACCAACCGCAGTGACTCGGACAGAGCTTGACTGCCCGTACTGGCAACCCCGCGAATCCGCGGATCCGCGGATCACAATTTCAGACACCAGCAGGTTCAAAGTCAAGCACTTATTCGTGAAACGCATCGCTTCTTCGTAGAAGGAGCGCCATGTGAATGGAAAATGGAGCTTAATCAAGAAACCGTTATTTTGGCTTTCAATCATGGATGGCATTGCGCCCACTTCGAACATTTCAAAGGCTCACGGTGCAGAACCGGTTAACTCGCGAGATACCGTCGAGTCGCCGCCCACACGGCTGCCGCGGCACGTGGCCGGGCCACTGGCAGAACTGTCCGAGCGAAGCCGCCTAATTACCGACCGCCGAGGGGCCGAAGTCTCTGCGCCACCTCTCGATCCGAACCGGACCATTGGTCGATCGAACTCGACTTTGGCTGCCTTCAGCCAACCCATGCCCGACGATTTCACCAGTATTGAAGACGCAGATGTTTTGCAAGGCGTTTTGCGGGCCCTTGATGGCATGCCGGGCCTTCCGCCCGAACGCAAGGATGCACTGAAGAAATCGCTGATCGAATTGCAAAACGACTTCGCCTCGGCCGAACCGCGTGGACGCACGCCGATATATGTTATGGAAGGCGCCACGGGCGTCAGCCATGACATCGGGCGTCCATCCACGGACCCTGACGAGAATATGGCGCTCAAGGCCATCGCCTTCGTTGCGCGTCAACGCAAAGAAGCGGCGGTAGTTGCCGTACCGGACGCGGGGAACGAGAAGCAGACGCGGGCTTTTCTAATGAGTTTGGGAGCGCGCGTCGAATCTTTGAAAGAGGGAGGTACGCCGCAGCCGGGGGTAATATATCTTGCGCGCCTTGATGACGCGGTCCAGATGAAAGAGGTGGTCAACCAAACGGCGAAGGGGCGTGAGGTCATGGTGCTCGGTCCGCCGCTCGGTTATGCCACGAAACTGCTCACTGAAAACACCCCTGTGACGATCATGGGATCGGCTAAAGAGGTGAACGGGAAACTAGAGTCATTGAGCACCAACACGAAGGTACCGGAGACTGCTGAATTTGTCCGCGAGGCTATACGCCTCAACGCGAAACAGATTCCGAGCCGCACAATGGGCCCACTGTTGGCTATTCCGCTCGCCGAGTTGGAGCAGGGTACTTCTTTGATCACCGAGGCCGACAAACTGCACTGGGCGAGCAATTCAACGCAGCAGTTCCTCGGCGTTGCGCCGCACCTGTTGATGACGAAGCGGCTGGAGCAGGGTGGTGCACGTTTGCTATTTGCAGAGGACATGGACCCCGCAACGCAAAGTAAACGCTCGCCGATCGATTTGGACCCGCAAGGCAAGGGTCTGGTGTTCCAGCCCCTGCTGAGCCAGATGGCAGCAGCAGAACCGCAAGCGGACGAACTGCCCCGCGCGTGCGACGAGCTGGGCCCGGGCTACGATTTTTTGCGCAGCAACGACGGCGGGACCACCGCCAAAAAGTATCTTCGCGAGTTGGTAGGCGCCCATCGCGACAATCGCGACAAATTCGCAGCGACCCGTGGCTACGACGAATGTCTTGAAACGATCACGGCGATGAGCGACAAGCATGCGATCCACGCCTTCGCCGCAATCGCCTTGGCTTTCAAAAGCATCTACGATGAGAAGACAATGAACGCTTGGCAGAATAGCGCGACGCCGGGCCATCAGTGGCGTGCCGACGAGTTTGCAAAGGGCTATGTCGACCACCCCGGGAAGCAAGTGCCTTACGATGCCCTGGTGGTGCTGGGACCGTTTATCGGCCTCCTCGACAGCAGTGCAGACAAAGCGGCGATAGCCAACAAGGTGCTGCTGGTCTTTTGGGCCGATCTGCATTCGTCGGACGCTCGTGCCGCTAATTGGGGGCGCTAAGTTGCTAAGTTGCGCTAAGTCTGTCGCGCATTGTGTTGGAGGGAAGCGCAGCCGGAAGTTGCGGAAACACCTCTGATGACGGCGCGGGCAGCGCGAAGGAGCAATTTGCTAACATCGCAACGCCGAATTGGACTGTCCGTTACGAGAGCGATCGGGAAATCGAGTCAGTGGCCAATGAGTGGCCAAGTCCGCGTTCGGTGACGTGCGCCCATCAACCTTGAATGAGAAGACAATGATCGAGCATTATATGGTTTCGACCGCATTCGACATTCCGGGCTGTCGGATAGAAAAATCGCTTGGCATCGCACGCGGAATAATTGTTCGATCGCGCTCCGTCGTCGGAGCGATGGGCGCGTCGCTCCAGACCATTTTCGGCGGCAACATCTCGCTCTACACCTCACTGTGCGAGCGAGCACGACAGGACGCCTACGAACGCATGATCGCGCAAGCGGCAGACCTCGGAGGAAACGGCATCGTCGGGATGCGGTATGACGCGACCGACATTGCGGCGGGCGTTACGGAGGTGCTGTGCTACGGGACGGCTGTCTACGCAATGCCGCTCGCTTGAAGTGCGACCGACTTCGAAAGGCACAATTCCTCGGCTAAAGAGCGAGTTCAAATAACAATTGAATCGATGCGATCACGATCGGCGACAACCACCCATTCGATGCGGTGAAAGCCGGCGTGGCGCGCTGCGTCGCTGGTGCCCGATTAGCGCTATTCGCGTTTGCGCAGCGGTTCGAGCAAGCCCCTCAGGCCGTTATGGTCCATCTCATGCATCAGCGCGAGCAAGCGGCCGAGCTCGCCCCGCGGAAACCCTTCGCGGGCAAACCAATTAAGGTAATGCCCGGGTAGGTCGGCGATGAGTCGGCCTTTGTATTTGCCGAAGGGCATGATG
>JAXDQB010000225.1:0-6409 GCA_034668065.1 Paraburkholderia sp. | reverse complement strand
TAGCACGCGGATGGTGGCTCGACGAAACCTCATCGTCTCCTTCTAGATAGCGCTATGTTGGCGGGCGCTCAATGAGTACGCCCTCAGCAAACTGGCTTCGCCGATTGTTCAGGACTCCTGATCAATTCGGGAGCGTACTGCCTTGGATGAAAAGGCTGGTCAGGGAATGACGCGTCGATAGGGGGGTGTCATCTGTTGTCTCCGTTCGTTATGTTTGGCTTTCAGTCAGGCAGATCGTTCTCGCGTCCGCCCATTGTCAAAACAACTGCTATTTCACTGCGGGTTTCAACTGCTAGCCAGCGCCGCCGAAAGCACGCGGGCAACGTGCCGCGCCTGCTTGTGTGCGCCGTCGGCGATTTGATGACGGCAACTCGTGCCGTCCGCCACGATCAGCGCGTCGCCTGCTTGACGCACTGCGGGCATGAGAGAAAGCTCGGCCATCGCCATCGATGTGGCGTAGTGCTCGGCTTCGTAGCCGAAGCTGCCCGCCATCCCGCAACATGACGACTCGATCGTCGCCACCTCCAGTTGGGGAATCCAGCGGAGCACGGTTTCCACGGGGCTCAATGCATCGAATGCTTTTTGATGGCAGTGGCCGTGCACGAGCGCTTTCGAATGGGCGAGCGGTTTCAGATCCAGATCGAAGCGTTGCGCCGCCCGCTCCCGCACGAGAAACTCTTCGAAGAGAAACGACGCATTCGCAAGACGTTGCGCTTCGTCGCCCCAGCCGTAGGCGAGGAACTCGTCGCGCATCGAGAGCAGGCACGAAGGTTCGAGGCCGACGATCGACACGCCGCGGTCCACGTAAGGCAAGAGGGCATCGAGCGTGCGGCGCGCTTCCGCCTTGGCTTCATCGACGCGCCCGGCCGAAAGGAACGTGCGTCCGCAGCAAAGGGGGCGCTCGTTCGCTTTGACGTTGAAGTGCACGGTGTAGCCGGCTGCCTCGAGCACGCGCTGGGCGGCGTGCGCGTTCTCGGGCTCCATGTAGTTGTTGAACGTGTCGACAAACAACAACACTTGCTTTGCGGTACTCGACGCTTCCTTGGTGCGTGTGACGCTTGAAAGAAAAGCGCGCGAGAAGCGAGGGAAAGTGCGTTCCGGCGCGAGACCGAGCCGTGCTTTGAGCGGCTTCGCGAGCACCGGTATCTTCTCGAGCATGGCGAAGAGCGCGGGGATGCGGCTTGCGAACGGCGCATAGCGTGGCAAGAAGGCGATCAGGCGCTCGCGCAGACGCATGCCGTGATGTGCGTTCCATGCGGCGCGCGCCTCGATCTTGATCTTCGCCATATCGACGCCGGTCGGGCAGTCGCGCTTGCAGCCCTTGCATGAGACGCAGAGGTCGAGCACGTCCTTGACATCGCGGCTCGCAAGGCCGCTTTGCGCGTCGTCTCCGAGTTGGCCGGACAGTGCGAGCCGCAGGGTATTGGCGCGGCCGCGCGTGACATGCTGCTCGTCGCGCGTCACACGGTAGCTCGGGCACATCGTGCCCGCGTCGAACTTTCGGCAATGGCCGGTGTTGTTGCACATCTCGACAGCTTTCGCGAGGCCGTCGCTGGCGTCGTTGCCGGAGCCGGCGGGGCCTTGCGCGCCGGTGAGGGGATCACGGGTGACGTTCCACGCCGACCAGTCGAGCTGCGGCTGCCACGCTTGCTCGCGGTAGCTTGGAGGGAACCGGAAGTTCGCGGCATCGTCCATCTTCGGCGGATCGACAATGCGGTTCGGGCTCATTCGGTTCTCAGGATCGAAGAGCGCCTTGATCTCGCGGAACGCCTCGTTGATGCGCGGCCCGTACTGCCAGGCCACCCACTCGCCGCGACAAAGACCGTCGCCGTGCTCGCCTGAGTATGCGCCCTTGTAGTCGCGCACCAATGCGGCAGCTTCTTCGGCAATAGCGCGCATCTTCACGGCGCCGTCGCGGCGCATATCGAGAATCGGCCTTACATGCAGCGTGCCGACGCTGGCGTGCGCGTACCAGGTGCCCTCGGTTCCGTGCTTATGGAACACCTCGGTGAGCTTGCGCGTGTATTCGGCCAGATGCTCGAGCGGCACGGCGCAGTCCTCGATGAACGAAATCGGCTTGCCGTCCCCCTTCATGCTCATCATGATGTTCAGCCCGGCCTTGCGCACTTCCCACAAGGCTTTTTGCTGCGCGGCGTCGGGCATTTCCACCACCGAGCCGGGCAGCCCTAGATCGCCCATCAGTTCAATGAGCTGCGCGAGCTTGGCAAGCTGCGCCGCTTTGTCGTTGCCTGAGAACTCCACAAGCAACACGGCTTGCGGCGTACCCGTGAGCGCTTTTTCGATGACGGGACGGAACGCGGGATTGGACATCGAAAGATCGATCATTGTGCGATCGACGAGCTCCACCGCCGACGGTCCGAGCTTCACGATGTGCTGCGTCATGTCCATCGCAGCGTAGAAGGTCGGGAAGTTCACAACGCCGAGCACCTTGTGCGCGGGCAGCGGAGACAGCTTGAGCGTAAGTTGCCGGCTGAAGGCGAGCGTGCCTTCGGAGCCGACCAGCAGGTGGGCGAGATTCGGCTCGCCGTCGGCTGTGTAGGGCAACGGGTTGCGGCAGTCGAAGAGATCGAGGTTGTAGCCGGCTACGCGACGCAACACGTTCGGCACGCGCGCACGCAATTCGTCGCGCTCGCGCAACGCGATGCGGCGCACGCCTTCGACGATCTCTCTTATGCGCGCGTCGGCCCTCATCTTCGTCAGCGCGCCAAGGCGCATTTCAGATCCGTCCGCGAGCACGGCGTCGATCGCCGAGACGTTGTGCACCATGTTCCCGTACTGGATCGAACGCGAGCCGCACGAGTTGTTGCCGGCCATGCCGCCGATCGTGCATTGGGCGCCCGTCGAGACGTCAACGGGAAACCACAGGCCGTGCGGCTTGAGCCATGCGTTCAAGTGATCGAGCACGAGGCCGGGCTCGACGGTGACGGTGCGCGCGCCCTTGTCAAATTCGACGATGCGGGTGAGCCACTTGCTCGTGTCCACGACGAGCGCTTCGCCGACGGTCTGGCCGCATTGGCTCGTTCCGGCTCCACGCGCGAGCACGGCCGCCTTCGCGTCGCGTGCGATCGCGAGTGCGAGGCGCAAATCGTTCTGGTCTTTAGGAATGACCACGCCGGTGGGCATGATCTGGTAGATCGATGCGTCCGTCGCGTAGCGGCCGCGCGAGGCGCGATCGAAAAGCACGTCGCCTTGCAACTCCTTTGACAGGCGAGCCGCCAGCGGCGTCAGCGCGGCACGCGCCGACGCTGGCATCAGGCGGATCGGTTGAACAAGTCCGGGCGAATGGTCGTTACGCATCGATAAACGCGGCTGGTTGGTTCAAGCAAGCGACAGTTCGACGGGCGGCAGCCCATCGATTGCGCCAAGCGCTACGCCTGCACCGGCAGGAAAGTACATGCCGGTATAGGACCCGCAAGTCAGCACGGCACCCGGCTCAACAGTGACACCGCGCGACACGCAGTGATTGACGAGCCAAGGGAGCAGTCGACGCGGATCGCCGGCGGGGTTGGCCGGCGCGCCTTCCACAACGTTGGCTCCGCTGAACGTGAAGTGCATGCCGGGGGATGCGAATGGATAGTCGCGGTTGTACGCAACGCCCTCACCGACGACAAGCGCACCGTGGTTCTGCAAATCGGCGAGCTGCCAGAGCTTGTCGACGTTCGGCCATTCCTGAAAGCGGCTTGCGACGACTTCGATGGCGGCGTGCATGGTCTCGATCGCGTCGAGCACAGCCTTGTCCGTGTAAGGGCCGCTGCCGGCCTCGAAGCGGCGGCCAAGCGCGAACGCAATTTCGAGTTCGAGCCCGGGCTTGGCAAACGCATTGCGTGCCAGGGTGGTGCGGCCGCGATAGACGCAGGTCGCGGGCAACGGCGAACCCTGGATCGGCCCGTCATGCGATTTCGAGCCGATCTTCCATCCGGCCGGTGCGCAGCCCATGGAGCGCAACGTCGCGTATTGAGCGGCGAAGGCCTCTTCGCTGGTGGCAGGGCGCAATTCAGGGGCGAGCGTGGCGAGGCGCTGGCCAGCGCCTCGCGCACTGGCCAGCGCACGCGCGAGGCCGTCTACATCCGCGCACGGCGCGGCGATCGTCATGCGGCCACCTTCAGCTTGGGCTTTGCGACATGCTGCATCAGATAGTCCATCGCCGCGCCCACGCCGCTGCCGGCCAGCTTGACGCCTGCGAGCTTCAGGCCCATCTCGCAACCCGAGAGCGTCGCCATCAGCGTGAGATCGTTGCACTCGCCGAGATGGCCGATGCGGAACATTCGGCCCTTCACCTTGCCGAGCCCGGTGCCAAGCGACATGTCGAAGTGTTCGTAGACGATCTTGCGCACGGCATCCGCATCGACGCCCTCGGGCGTGATGACGCCTGTCAGCACCGGCGAGTAGACAGCCGGGTCCGCACATTGGATCTCGAGACCCCAGGCCGTCACCGCTGCGCGGCACGCTGCGGCGAGCCGCTGGTGGCGCGCGAACACATTGTCGAGGCCTTCATCGAGGATCATGTCGAGCGCCTCGGAAAGCGCGTAGAGCAGGTTCGTGTTCGGCGTGTACGGCCAGTAACCCTGCTTGTTCATTTCGATGATCTCGGACCAGCCCCAGAACGCGCGCGGCAGCTTCGCGGTGAGGCTCGCCTCGATCGCCTTCTTCGAGACGGCGTTGAAGCTGATGCCGGGCGGCAGCATCAAGCCTTTCTGCGAACCGGACACCGTGACGTCGACGCCCCATTCGTCATGACGGTAATCGGCCGATGCGAGCCCAGAGATGGTATCGACGAGCAACAGCGCCGGGTGTCCCGCCGCATCGATCGCGCGGCGCACAGCTGCGATGTTGGAGGTGACGCCCGTCGATGTCTCGTTGTGCACGACGCAGACGGCCTTGATCCCATGAGCCGTGTCGGCGCGCAGACGCGTTTCGATCATGTCGGCTTGCACGCCGCGCCGCCAACCTTCGACGCCGGGGAGCCCCAGAAACTCGGGCTTCAGGCCGAGGTTTTCGGCCATTTTCTTCCAGAGCGTCGAGAAGTGGCCCGTCTCGAACATGAGCACCGTGTCGCCAGGGCTCAGCGTATTGCAGAGCGCGGCTTCCCACGCACCGGTGCCGGAAGCCGGATAGATCACCACGGGCTGCGCCGTCTTGAAGATTTTTTTGATGCCTTCGAGCACCTTCAGCCCCAGGGCGCCGAATTCCGGCCCGCGATGGTCGATAGTCGGATAGCTCATCGCCCGCAGAATGCGATCCGGAACCGGGCTCGGGCCGGGAATTTGAAGGAAATGGCGGCCTGCGGGGTGGAAGTCAAGCTTTAGCATGAGAAACGTCTCCGTTTGAATTTTGCATGCAAAAAACTTTAGCTCGCGGGGGCCGCGAAGGAAAGCTAATTCCGCCTAGGGAATTCCCTGCCTACGTTGATGCGCTGATCTGTGCAGTAATATCGACAGATAATCAGGGGGTCATACATGCAAAATGCGGAAATACCGTTCGAGCAAATGGTGCCCCTACTGCCGAAAGTCGAGCGTCAGCGCTTGCACGATACGGTGGTAGACCATTTGCGCACGTTCATCGTGGAAGGCGCGCTGGCACCTGGCGTGAAACTGAACGAGCGCGAGCTCTGCGAGCGGCTCGGCATTTCGCGCACGCCGCTGCGCGAGGCGCTGAAGGTGCTTGCTGCCGAGGGGCTCGTGGAAATCTCGCCAAATCGGGGTGCAACGGTCTCGCAGATGACCGAAGCCGAGATTTGCGAAATGTTCGAACTCCTAAGTGGTTTGGAGGCGTTTTCGGGCGAGCTCGCGTGTGAGCGCATCACATCGGCGGAGTTGGGCGAGATCAAGGCGCTGCATTCCGAAATGCTTGCGTGCCGCGCGCAAAACGATCTGTCGGGTTACTACGTGCGCAATCAGGCCATTCACGACCGGATCAACGAAGCGGCGCGCAATTCGGCGCTCAGGCAGGTGTATGTCACGATGAACCGGCGTCTGCAGGCGCTGCGGTTTCGCTCGAATTTTCAGACCTCGAAGTGGGATAGCGCGATCCTCGAGCACGAGGAAATGATTCGCGCGCTCGAAGCGCGCGACGGCAAGCGGATGGCAACGGTCCTGCGTGCGCACTTGCTTGCGAAGCGCGATGCGGTGCTCGCGCAGGCTTCGCTGGCAAAAGGCGCGGCGCGCTCGGAAAGTTGAGGTCTTTGGGGTGTCGAGATCAGGCGCTATGCGCGGCCGCTCGCGTGCCGCCGCGCGGCGCGCATCAGCGAGGTGCGTCGACCTCGAGTTCGTCGAAGCGCTTGACCCGGTAGGTGACAATCGACGCGAGCCAGCTTAGAGCGAAGATGCCGATTATCACGTAACCGATCGTTCCGAAATTGTCGTTGAGTGCGTTCAATTGGTGCCACACC
>JAXDQB010000224.1:0-2933 GCA_034668065.1 Paraburkholderia sp. | reverse complement strand
GTCGCTTCTTGGCGGCTGAGGTCATCGAGTTTGCGAATGGATCGAATTCCGCCCGCTTCAGCCACGAGTCGACGAGTGCGTGTGCATGGGTTCGGTCCCGTTCAACGAATTTTGCAACCTGCTTTCTTCACGCTCCTTCCTGCTCGTCCAGCTTCGACGCAGCGCCAGTGTGATTTGCGCGAGTATCAGCAGCAGGCAAACGCCGAGGAACGCTGCACTGATCGGCTTGTGCACAAAGACGGAAAGGTCGCCATGCGATAGCAAAAGAGAGCGACGGAAATCTTCTTCGGCCATCGGACCGAGGACATAACCAAGGAGAATCGGAGCAATGGGAAAGTCGAGTGCAAGGAAGATTGCACCCGCTACGCCGAACACGAGCACTTCGCCCACTTCGAAAAGGCTGTTGTTAGTGCTGTAGACCCCCACAGCAATAAAAAAACAGCGCCGTCGGAAAGAGGTAACGATACGGCACGCGCAGCAGCTTGACCCAAACACCGATCAACGGAACGTTCAGCAGTATCAACAGCACGTTGCCGACCCAGAAGCTGGCGATCAATCCCCAGAAGAGATCCGCATGTTCGGTAATAAGCTGCGGTCCAGGCTGAATGCCTTGGATCAGCAATGCTCCGAGTAGCAGCGCCATGACCGCATCGCCTGGAATCCCCAGACTCATGGTCGGAATGAAATCGACCTGTGTCTTGGAATGCGACGCCGCTTCTGGCGCGGCGACGCCTTCCAGGGCACCATGTCCGAAGCGCTCCGGCGTCTTCGATATCTTCTTTTCGAGCGCGTACGCAATGAAGGTCGTAATGGTCGGTCCAGTGCCGGGCAGTGCGCCGAACAGGCTGCCGATGATCGTACCGCGCAGCATCGGAAAGAACGCGCGCCTTAGATCCTGGCGATCGGGCCGCATGTCGCGCAGCCTTACCTTGGTGGCGCTTCCCACTACATCCATCCGGTTGACGCCGCGCAGGAACTCGCCGACTCCGAATATGCGACGAGTTCCACTTTGTCGGAGAGCTCTGTAAACCCGAACGTGAAACGCGCCACGCCCGTGTTCACATCGGTGCCCGCCACGCCAACCAATAGCCCGACTGCGGTCATGGCGACGCCCTTGAGCTTCGAGCCCTTGCTCATCGTCGCGCCGACCAGCAGGCCGAGCAACATGATCGAAAAGATGTCAGTCGGGCCGAACTGGAATGCGAAGCGTACGAGTACAGGCGACGCGAACACCATGACCATGATGCCGAACGATGCGGCAAAGAACGACGCAATCATCGTAATGCCGAGCGCCGCTCCCCCGCGGCCTTGCCGGGTCATCGGATAGCCGTCGAGGCAGGTGACGGCATGAGGCGGGTGGCAGGGCAGGTTCAGCAGGATCGCTCCGATTGCACCGCCATACTGCGATCCGTAGAAGATGCCGGCCAGCATCAGGATCGCCGGAATAGGATGCAGCGCATAGGTGAGCGGCAGCAGCATCGAGATGGCCGACAGCGCTCCCATGCCGGGCAGCACGCCGATCAGGTTGCCGACCAGCACGCCGAAAAACGACCACATCAGGTTGTGCGGTTCGAGCGCAACCCCGAACCCCTGCCATAGATCCACCAACGATTGATAAAGCATGTCTCAACCCCAATGAACGAGCGGCAACTGGATCTTCAATCCCCACCAGAACACGATCACGCACACGACGCAGACCGCAATCGCTAGCCAGAAAGCGTTTTTCACCGTGTTGCGTTGGTCGCCCAGCGCCGAAACGAAGACAATCGCGAAGGTCGCGGGCAACAGCCCGATGTAGGCGGCACAAACGATGAACAGGACGATGCCAAGCACGATGCAGATCCATCCACGCCAGTGCGGCGCGGCATCACCGCTTGCGCGCGATGCCGCCGCGCCCGCCGACTGGCCCGCGAACGCGATCGCGATGCCCGTCACGGCGAGAATGACGCCGATCGCGGCCGGGGCGAAGCCCGGTCCCATGTCGGCAAGGTCGCCGACACCGTAGCTTGTACCGCGCACGGTCGCCGCCATGCCCAGCAGAAACATCAACGCGCCACCGACATAGTCGCGGGTGCGTGGGTTGTGCAGACCTTGCATGTCTGTTTCCTCCTGAGGAGCTGTTTAGGCTGAGTGCGTCTTATTGCGGCTTGATCGCAGCCCATTTGACGACCTTGGCCGCCAGGCCCATCTGGTCCTTGATAAACTGCGCGAACTGGTCCGGCGTATTGCCGACGACGACGAGGCCGACGTCGGTCAGCGTGTCGTGAGCGGCCGGCGTCTGGAGTGACTTGACGATGCCGGCGTTCAGCTTCGCGAGCACGTCCTTCGGCAGATTCGCGGGGGCGACGAATCCGTACCACGACGACGCCTCGAAACCCGGAACACCGGACTCGGCCACGGTCGGCAGGTTCGGGAAGGCGGGCATGCGTTTGGAGGCCGCGACGCCAAGCGCGATCAACTGGCCGGATTTGATGTAAGGCATCGCAGCCGTGAAGGCATCGAATTCGACTTTCACGCGGCCGCCCAGCAGATCCGTGTACGAGTTCGCTGAACCCTTGTACGGCACATGCGTCATTGAAATGCCCGCCATGTGATCGAACAGTTCCATCGCCAGATGCTGCGATGAGCCGATGCCGCCCGATGCGTAGCTGATCTGTCCAGGATTGGCTTTCGCCTTCGCGATCAACTCCTGCACTGTCTTGACCTGCAACGACGGATGCGCAACGAGCACGAGCGGCGCGTTCACAGCTAACGTGATCGGCGTGAAGCTCTTGACCGTGTCGTAGGGCAGATGCGTGTAGAGGCTCGCGTTGGCCGCATGCGTGCCGGGAGACGCAATGCCGATCACGTAGCCATCGGCAGGTGCCTTCGCAACCAGATCGGCGCCGATGATGCCGTTGGCTCCCGGGTGATTCTCAACGATAACGGGCTGC
>JAXDQB010000223.1:0-3847 GCA_034668065.1 Paraburkholderia sp. | reverse complement strand
GAGGCGGAAATCGCCGATCTCGGCGACGAGGACAAGACGGTGTTCCTCGCGGACATGGGCATGGACGAGCCGGGTCTGAACCGCGTGATCCGGGCGGGCTTCAAGCTGCTCGGCCTGCAGACCTACTTCACGGCGGGCGTGAAGGAAGTGCGCGCGTGGACGATCCACATCGGCGACACGGCACCGCAGGCGGCCGGCGTCATCCACACCGATTTCGAACGCGGCTTCATCCGCGCGCAGACGATTTCCTTCGACGACTTCATCGCCTACAAGGGCGAGCAAGGCGCGAAAGAAGCGGGAAAGATGCGCGCCGAAGGCAAGGAGTATGTCGTCCGTGACGGCGACGTCTTGAATTTCCTCTTCAACGTCTGACATTCCCCACACGCATATGGCCCAATACGTCTTCACCATGAACCGGGTCGGCAAGATCGTGCCGCCCAAGCGCCACATCCTCAAGGATATTTCCCTTTCGTTCTTCCCCGGCGCGAAGATCGGCGTGCTCGGCCTGAATGGCTCGGGCAAGTCGACGCTGATTCGCATCATGGCCGGCGTCGATCGCGACATCGAAGGCGAAGCGACGCCGATGCCGAATATGAAGGTCGGCTATCTGCCCCAGGAACCGCAGCTCGATCCGCAAAAGACCGTGCGCGAAGCCGTCGAGGACGGCCTCGGCGACGCCTTCGGCGCGCAAAAGAAGCTCGACGAAATCTATGCGGCATACGCCGAGCCCGATGCGGACTTCGATGCGCTCGCCGCAGAGCAGGCGAAGTATGAAGCGATCCTCGCCACGAGCGACGGCGGCAGCCCCGAGCAGCAGCTCGAAGTCGCCGCCGACGCCCTGCGCCTGCCGCCGTGGGATGCGATGATCTCGAACCTCTCGGGCGGCGAGAAGCGCCGCGTCGCGCTCTGCAAGCTGCTGCTCGAAAAACCCGACATGCTGCTGCTCGATGAGCCGACCAACCACCTCGACGCCGAATCGGTCGAATGGCTCGAGCAGTTCCTCACGCGTTTTCCAGGCACGGTCGTCGCGGTCACGCACGATCGCTACTTCCTCGACAACGCCGCCGAGTGGATTCTCGAGCTCGACCGAGGCCATGGCATTCCGTGGAAAGGCAACTACAGCAGCTGGCTCGATCAGAAAGAGGAGCGACTGAAGCAAGAGGAATCGTCTGAGTCAGCACGCCAGAAGGCGATCAAGAAAGAACTCGAATGGGTGCGCCAGAACCCCAAGGGGCGTCAGGCGAAATCGAAGGCACGGATCGCGCGCTTCGAGGAATTGAGCAGCCAGGAATATCAGAAGCGCAACGAGACGCAGGAAATCTTCATCCCTGCCGGAGACCGCCTCGGCAACGAAGTCATCGAGTTCAAGAATGTCAGCAAAGCGTACGGGGATCGCCTGTTGATCGATAACTTGAGCTTCAAGTTGCCGGCCGGGGCGATCGTCGGCATCATCGGCCCGAATGGCGCCGGCAAGTCGACGCTCTTTCGCATGCTGACGGGCCGTGAAACGCCCGATTCGGGCGAAATCATCACCGGGCCGACCGTCAAGCTCGCCTATGTCGACCAGAGCCGCGACGCACTGGACGGCGCGAAGACGGTGTTCGAGGAGATCTCGGGCGGCGCAGATGTGCTGACCGTCGGCAAGTACGAAACGCCGTCGCGCGCCTACATCGGCCGCTTCAACTTCAAGGGCGCCGATCAGCAAAAGAGCGTGGGCAACCTTTCGGGCGGCGAGCGCGGGCGGCTGCATCTCGCGAAGACGCTGATCGCGGGTGGCAACGTGCTGTTGCTCGACGAGCCGTCGAATGACCTCGACGTCGAAACGCTGCGCGCGCTTGAAGATGCGTTGCTCGAATTCGCCGGCTCGGTCATGGTTATCTCGCACGACCGCTGGTTCCTCGATCGCATCGCCACGCACATCCTCGCGTTCGAAGGCGAATCGCAGGCCGTATTTTTCGACGGCAACTATCAGGAGTACGAAGCGGACAAGCGCAAGCGGCTCGGCGAAGAAGCCGCGAAGCCCAAGCGCATTCGCTACAAGCCCATCACGCGGTGACGCTTATGGCAGGCTCTTTGCGCGAGCCTGCCCTACCCCGCCTGCCTGTCGGTATCGGTGTCGGCATCGGCGGCTGCTTTTCGCACCCCGGCCGACGTCCGTGTCCGTTTGCGTAACGCCGCACGCTCTATGTGCGTGACTGCCGCTATCCGGCGAATGCCAGCCCGAGGTCGCGAAGCCGGGCCTCGGTCGCCGCCGGGCTCGTATGATGCACTCCGTGCCACCCGAGCGCAGCTGCGGCCTGTGCGTTCTTGATGTTGTCATCGATAAAAACGATCTCCTGCGGTGCGATGCCTGGCAGATGCCGCTCGATGCGCGAATACATCTCGGCGTAGATGGCCGGGTCGGGCTTTGCGAGCTTCACGCGGCCCGACACGACCACATCCCGAAAGCGCCGCAGCACGGGGAATCGCTCCCACGCCCAAGGGAAGGTCTCTGCCGACCAGTTGGTCAGACCGAAAAGCGGGACACCGGCTGCCTCCAGCTTGTCGACGAGCGCTACGCCCCCCTCGATCACGCCGCCGATCATCTCTTGCCAGCGCGCGTAGAACGCCCGAATCAGCATCTCATGTTGCGGAAAGCGGGCGACGAGTTCGTCGGTGCCTTTGACGATCGGCTGGCCTCCGTCCTGCTGCAAAACCCAATTCATCGAGCAGACCTCCGTCAGGAAGCGCCGCCGCTCGGCTTCGTCGGGAATCAGCTTGCGATAGAGATAGTCGGGGCTCCAGTCGATGAGCACCCCGCCGAAATCGAAAACTACTACTTTGGCAACCATTCAAACTCCAGTCGTGATCCCTATATTGTTCACGTGCCGCCGCAGGGAGCGTGGGTCGTCGTTTCTGGTCTCAGGTCTCGATTCAAATCGCTTGCGTGCGCGTTTCCAGCCACGCCTTGGCGTCGCCCTCCACATGCGGGGATACCCGCGCACGCACGGTCTCGTGGTAGGCGTTGAGCCAGGCGCGCTCGTCATCACGCATCAATTCGAGCGCAATGCAACGCGCATCGATCGGGCAGAGCGTCAGCGTTTCGAAGTCGAGGAAGTTACCGAACTCCGTCTCGCCCGCCGCGCGATTCAGCACCAGATTTTCGATGCGCACGCCCCACCGCCCGGGCCGATAGATGCCCGGCTCGACCGAAGTGATCATCCCCTCCTCCATCGCCGTCCACGGCTCGGCCTGCGCATAGTGTGAAATCACTTGCGGCCCCTCGTGCACGTTGAGAAAGTAGCCGACGCCGTGCCCCGTACCGTGCCCGTAGTCCGCGCCCGCCTCCCAGATCGGCGCGCGCGCGATCGCATCGAGCATCGGCGAGCGGATCCCACGCGGAAAGCGGGCGCGGGACAGCGCGATCATCCCCTTCAGCACAAGCGTGAAATCACGTTTGTGTTCAACCGTGAGGGCGCCTACCGGCGCAACACGCGTGATATCGGTGGTGCCGCCCAGATACTGCCCGCCCGAGTCGATCAGCACCCAGCCATCGCCGGCGATGGTCGAGTGCGAGGCCTCCGTGGCCCGATAGTGCGGCATGGCGCCGTTCGCATTGAAGCCGGCAATCGTCTCGAAGCTAGGCGACACGAAGCCGGGCCGACGCGCGCGTGCATCGGCTAGCCGCTCGTCGACCGTGAGTTCGGTGACGGTCTCGCGGCCAAGCGCGTCCTCGAACCAGGCAAAGAACTCGGCGAGCGCCGCGCCGTCTTGCTCCATCGTCGCCCTGACATGCTCGATTTCCGCGGGCGTCTTGCGTGACTTGGCGAACGTCGACGGATTGACGGCTTCCACGACCCTCACCGTC
>JAXDQB010000222.1:0-6964 GCA_034668065.1 Paraburkholderia sp. | reverse complement strand
CGCGCGCAGCTTCGCGCGCCGCTCTTCCAGTTCCTCGGCGGTGCCAGGTTGCGTCGACGCGAACGCGTCCTTCAGGAGCGCCTTCTCCTTCGCGCGACGATCGCGCGCCTTGACCTTCTCGGCTTTGCCCGGGGCAGCTTGCTGCTCTTCACCCTGGGTTGCGTCGTCATCGACGGATACTTCGTTCAGCTTTTTCGTCATGGAGTTCGCCGTACCGGCAATATTCTCGACTCGCGGCTGCTGGACTTCAGCCGGTTGCACCGTGGATACTTGGGTCTCGCGCACTGCCGAATTGTCCGGCCTGGCAGGCACGCCCCTCCCGCTTTTCGATCCCGCCTGCTTCGCGGCGGACCTCGTCTCCGGTTTGGCGGACGCCTTCGCCGCCTTGGTCACTTCGGCCGCTGCCGTCGAAGCCCTTACAGCTGCATTGCTCGCCGATTTCCTGCCGGTAGCAGAGCCGGCCAAAGCAGCCTTGGCATCGGACAGCTTGCGCACCGCTTGTGACGAGCCCGTACGGGTGCTCAGGCTTTTCGCCTTGCCCGCCTCCGCCGTCGTCGCCTTTGCGCCCGTCGTCTTTGCCATCGCTATCTCGCCTCTATGCTTTAGCGCCTCTGAAGCAGAAAACCTGAAAAATCAAACCACTGAGAACCTTTTATTATAGCACGCCGCAGTTAATCTGGCCGTCAAAGGCCCAGCCGGCGCTTCATGTCGGCCCGCTGCCGGCCCAACTCCGCATATTCCGCAATCTCATCCGAGGTGAGCCTCGACTGCCGCGATAGACGCTCGAGCCGTTGACAACAGGTGTCGTAGCGCATCTTCAGGATTGCCGCCTGGAGTTCTTCGCCAGCAATGCGCTCTCGCTCGCAATGTTGTTCGACGGCGGCGTCGTTTTCCGGGCTTTGCAACAGCAAATCACGCACGTTTTCATCATAGACCAGAATTTCCTTGAAGATTTCTTCGAAAGTCGCCGCGTTCGCGCCGGTGCGCAAGAGGTCCGATAGCAGCCGGAAATCCGCTGCGTCCCCGAGCGCACGCGCATGCGTCGTCACTTCCTCGAACAATTCGCCGTGCGCCTGCGCAAGCAGGCTTTCCTCGCTCTCATCATCCAGTACCGCGACGATGCGCGGGTGCATGACGAGGTTGCGCAACGCCCTTTGTTCGATCCCAGTCACCCGGCGTCGGTCGTTGCGCGGCGGCGCGGGCCGCGCCGCCGCCACGATCCGGGCATCGACATTGCAAAGTGCCGCCACTTCGTCAAACGACACGTCGAGCCGGTCCGCGAACATGTGCATGATCTGCGCGCGCAACGCGTTCGCAGGCAATGCCTGCAAAAGCGGCTTGGCATCGAATAGCGCCCTCGCCCTGCCTTCCGGCGTATCCAGCTCCTTGCCGGCGAGGACTTCGCTCAACATGAACTGCGACAACGGCATAGCATGCTCGATCTGATCGGCAAACGCCTCCTTGCCGAATTCGCGGATGAAGCTGTCCGGATCGTGCTCGGGTGGCAGGAAGAGGAACCGGACCGTCCGGTTGTCCGCCGCATGCGGCAGGCACGCGTCGAGCGCGCGCCGCGCCGCCCGCCGCCCCGCCGAATCACCGTCGAAGCTGAAGATCACCGTGTCGGTCTGGCGCAACAGCTTTTGCACGTGAACTGGCGTGCAAGCCGTGCCGAGCGTCGCAACTGCGTTAGGAAAACCGAGCTGCGCCAAGGCAACGACGTCCATGTAGCCTTCCACGACCAACACTGAGCGCGCCTCGCGAATGGCAAGGCGCGCTTCGAAAAGACCGTAAAGCTCGTTGCCCTTGCTAAATAAGGGCGTTTCGGGCGAATTCAAATACTTCGGCTCGCCCGATTCGAGGATACGCCCGCCAAACCCGATTATCTGCCCCTTTACGTTACGGATCGGGAACATGATCCGCTCGCGAAAGCGGTCGTAACGGCGCGGCTGCCCTTGTGCATCGAGCTTCTCGCTGACAATGACAAGGCCCGCCTCAACAAGCGCGTCGCCTCGATAATCGACAAACGCCGCTTCAAGGTTCTGCCATCCTTCGGGCGCAAAACCCAGCCCGAAACGCGCTGCAATCTCGCCCGTCAAGCCCCGCTTCTTGAGGTATTGGATGGCCTCGGGCGACGCCCGCAGCGCCTTGCGATAGTAATCGCAAGCGGTCTGCATGACGTCTGAGAGCACCGCGGCCGCCTTGGCAGGGGACGCGGCCGCTTGAGCATCGCGCTCGGCGCCGCCTGCCCCGCCGCCCGCTCGCGCGGGCGCCGGCTCCTGCGGCACCGTCAACCCAGCCGACTGCGCAAGCTCGTTGACCGCCTCGGGAAATGCCAGCCCGGCGTGCTCCATCAGAAATCCAATGGCCGTGCCGTGAGCACCGCAGCCAAAGCAGTGATAGAACTGCTTGCTCGGGCTGACCGTGAAAGACGGGCTTTTCTCGTTGTGGAACGGACACAGCCCGATGAAGTTCGCACCGCCCTTTTTCAGCTGGACGTACTTGCCCACCACCTCGACGATGTCGATGCGGTTCAGCAAGTCCTGAAGGAACGAATGCGGAATCACGTTGCCGGGTCACATTGAATTTGGCGAGGCCCACCTCCGCTCCGCGCCATCGCGCGGCAGACGGGCCGCCATTCGCTACTTCGCAAGTGCAGCCTTGACGAGCGCCGATACGGCAGTCATGTCGGCCCGGCCCGCAAGCTTGCCTTTGAGGACACCCATCACCTTGCCCATATCCTGGGGCCCCGCGGCGCCCGTTTGCGCCACCGCAGCCTGAACTTCAGCCGCGATTTCAGCCTCCGACAGCTGAACAGGCATATAGGCCGTCAGCACAGTCAGCTCAGCGCTTTCCTTGCTGACTAGATCGGTGCGGCCCGCCGCTTCGAACTGACTGATCGAGTCCTTGCGCTGCTTGATCATCTTGTCGATGACTGCGGTGATCGCAGCGTCGTCGAGCGTCGTACGCTCATCGACTTCACGCTGTTTGATCGCTGCGAGCAGCAGGCGAATCGTGCCCAGGCGCTCTGTTTCGCGCGCGCGCATGGCCGCTTTCATGTCGTCGTTGATTCGATCCTTCAAACTCATGTGTTTCACCCTTAAAAGCGTTGGAACAGACGGAAGGCGAAGCGCTTGCCCGAGCGAAAAAACCCGCTTGGGAGGTTTCCTCAAGCGGGTTCAAGCGGGTTCAAGCGCACCCTCGCGCAAAGAATGGCGCCGGCTCTTTCGCTTCAAGCCGCTATCCGGTGTGCAGACATCGGCCGCAGCACGGCGAACTCAGTAAAACTTCTTTGGCAACATCTGGCTGCGAAGCCGCTTGAAATGGCGCTTGACTGCTGCAGCTTTCTTGCGCTTGCGCTCAGCCGTAGGCTTTTCGTAAAATTCTCGCGCGCGAAGCTCGGTCAGAAGACCGTTCTTCTCCATCGTGCGCTTGAAGCGGCGCATCGCGACTTCGAAGGGCTCGTTTTCCTTAACGCGGATGATCGTCATTTTTCCAAGCGGAAACCATACGACGGGCTGGGATTATAACAGACGTTAAGCATCGCGGATCTGCGTTGTCAAGCGGTTCGAGCGGTTCGAGCGGTTCGAGCGGTTCGAGCGGTTCGAGCGGTTCGAGCGGTTCGAGCGGTTCAGGGCGCGCTCGTTGCGTGTCGCATACGTGCATATTCGGCCGCCGCCTCGCCCGCCGCCACACCGGACGCCCAAGCCCACTGGAAGTTGTAGCCGCCTAGCCAGCCCGTCACGTCGACCGCTTCGCCAATGAAATAAAGACCCGGAATGCGCTCGCTCATCATTGTGGTAGACGACAGCTCGCGCGTGTCGACGCCGCCCCTCGTCACCTCGGCCTTGCGATAGCCCTCGGTGCCGCTCGGCACAAGCGCCCACAGCGAAATCGCCTCGCCGAGCCGGCGCAGCGTTTTGTCCGGCAAGTCGGCCACTCTCGCTTCGGGCCGGACGCCCTGAGTCTCGATCCAAGCATGCGCCAAACGCGCCGGGACCCAATCGGCCAGCAAATTGCCAATCTGGCGCTTGGTGCCGGCCTTCGCCTGGAGCAATTCGGCGACCGGATCGCGATCAGGCAGAAAACCGATGCGGATCGGCTCTCCGGGCCGCCAATAGCTCGAGATCTGGAGCACGCCGGGGCCGGACAGTCCGCGGTGCGTGAACAACAGGTCTTCAACGAATGCCCCAGCCGCCTTCTTGGTGCCGGTAGCGAGTTCGACTTCAAGCGACACGCCGGACAACGCCGCAAAAGGCGCCCATACACCGGATGAGAACGTCAGCGGCACAAGCGCGGGGCGCGGCTCGACGAGCTTGTGCCCGAACTGCTTCGCGATACGAAAGGCAAAATCGGTTGCGCCGATGGCCGGGATTGACAGACCGCCCGTCGCCACCACGAGTGCGCGCGCCTGCACGAGCCCTGCGCTCGTATCGAGCGAGAAACCACGCTCCTCCAGGTGACGCACGGCAAGGACTGCCACCGGCCGCCGCCAAGCGATCGCACCGGCGTCACATTCCGCCCTGAGCAAATCGATGATCGATTCGCTAGACTGATCGCAAAACAATTGCCCACGGTGCTTTTCGTGCCATGACACGCGGTGCGCCTTGAGCAGCGCCAGAAAATCGCGCGGCGTATAGCGCGCGAGCGCGGAGCGGCAAAAACGCGGATTGGCCGACAAGTAGTTGGCCTGGCCCGCATTCAAATTCGTGAAATTGCAGCGTCCGCCGCCCGAAATTCGAATCTTCTCGGCAAGCCGCACAGAATGGTCGATCAGCACCACGCGCCGCCCGCGTTGACCGGCCGCCGCCGCACACATCATCCCCGCGGCGCCCGCGCCAATCACCGCTATGTCGAAAGTTTCCATGGCGCGCATTTTACCCGCCCCAGTGGCTGCAAAGCACACTGTTATACTTTGAGGCTCTGCCTTTCCTTCGCATCACCCCATGCTCGTTCTCGGCATCGAAAGCTCTTGCGACGAAACCGGTCTCGCACTGTATGACACCGAGCGCGGGCTGCTCGCGCACGCCCTTCACTCGCAAATCGCCATGCATCGCGATTACGGGGGTGTCGTGCCGGAACTGGCCTCGCGCGACCATATCCGTCGCGCACTGCCGCTACTGGAAGAAGTGCTCGCAAGCGCGGGCGCGCGCAGTGTAGACATCGACGCAATTGCTTTCACGCAGGGTCCCGGCCTCGCCGGCGCACTGCTTGTGGGCGCGAGCATCGCCAATTCGCTCGCGATGGCGTGGGACAAACCTACCATCGGCATTCATCATCTCGAGGGGCATTTACTGTCGCCGCTGCTCGTGCAGATGCCGCCTTCGTTCCCGTTCGTCGCGCTGCTCGTCTCCGGCGGGCATACCCAGCTCATGCGTGTAACCGACGTCGGCCTATACGAAACGCTCGGCGAAACCGTCGATGATGCAGCCGGCGAAGCGTTCGACAAGACAGCCAAACTGCTCGGACTGGGTTATCCGGGCGGCCCCGAAGTCTCGCGGCTTGCGGAGTTTGGCACGCCGGGCACCGTGGTCCTGCCGCGTCCCATGTTGCATTCGGGCGATCTCGATTTCAGTTTCAGCGGGCTCAAGACGGCAGTCCTCACGCAAGTCAAGAAACTGGGTGAGAGCGTCTGCGACCAGGCCAAGGCGGATATAGCACGCGGCTTTGTCGATGCCGCTGTCGACGTCCTCGTCGCCAAATCGCTCACAGCCCTCAAGCAGACGCGCCTGAGGAGGCTTGTGGTGGCAGGCGGCGTTGGCGCAAATCGGCAGTTGCGCGAAGCGCTTTCGCTAGCGGCGCAAAAGCGTGGCTACGAGGTGCATTACCCGGAGTTGTCGCTATGCACCGACAACGGCGCGATGATCGCCCTTGCCGGCGCGCTGCGGCTGCAACGTTGGCCCGATCAGGCAAGCAAGGATTACTCGTTCACCGTGAAGCCGCGCTGGGATCTCGCTTCGCTCGCACGCTAGCGGCGAGTTGGGCTGCGGCGGGAACGGGAAACGCCGGAACGCAGCGATCGCTGCCTCCCGAACTGGACGCTGATGTTATACGGCCGCTGCGCGCTTGTCGTGTTCGATGACAGCGTAGGCGCTGTGGTTGTGGATCGACTCGAAATTTTCGGCTTCCAGCGTGTACGCGACGATGCGCTCATCCGCATTGAGCCGTTGTGCCACGTCGCGCACCAAGTCCTCGACGAACTTCGGATTCTCATAGGCGCGCTCGGTTACGAACTTCTCGTCCGGGCGCTTGAGCAGCCCCCACAGCTCGCACGATGCCTGTTCTTCGGCAATCCGGATCAACTCCTCGGCCGACATATCGCCCGCGAGCTCGGCGCGGATCGTGACATGCGAGCGCTGATTGTGCGCGCCGTATTGGGAGATTTCCTTCGAGCATGGGCACAGGCTCGTGACGGGCACTAGAACCTGCAGGAAAGTGCGGAGCACGCCGTCGCGCATTTCCCCGGTGAGTTCGACTTCATAGTCGAGCAAACTCGATACCCCGGACACCGGCGCCGTCTTGCTGACGAAATATGGGAACGACACCTCAATGCGGCCCGCCGGTGCTTCGAGCTTCTCGAGCATGGCAGCCAGCATCGTGCGGAACGTCGCGGATTCGAGCGGCGCCTTGCTGCCTTCGAGCAACGCGACGAAGCGCGACATATGCGTGCCTTTCTGATCGGCCGATAGATAGACGTCGAGATTCCAGGTTCCAACCGTTGCCTGAATGTCGCCGCTCTCCGTGCGCACAGTGAGCGGGTGACGAACGCCTTTGACGCCGACCCGCTGAATGGGGATCTGCCGGGTATCGACCGAGCTTTGCACGTCGGGCATTACAAAGGCTGGGTTCAAAAGATTCATCGTTGTTCTGTCCTTACGGGGCGCAGCGCCGGACCCGCCGCCCACCTGCCGGGCCTAGATGCCAATAACGAACATGGGCCGAAACGGCCCATGCATGAATACAGAAA
>JAXDQB010000221.1:0-2623 GCA_034668065.1 Paraburkholderia sp. | reverse complement strand
GCATATGTGAACCTCGGCATCGGCTTGCCGACCAAGGTGGCGAACTACCTGCCCAAAGAACGCGAAATCTTTCTGCACAGCGAGAACGGACTCCTCGGAATGGGCCCAGCACCTGCGCCTGGTCATGAGGACACCGAACTCATCAACGCCGGCAAGGAGCCGGTGACCTTGCTGGAAGGCGGCTGCTTCTTTCATCACGGCGATTCTTTCGCGATGATGCGCGGCGGCCACCTCGACATTTGCGTGCTCGGCGCCTTTCAAGTTTCGGCGAGCGGCGATCTCGCCAACTGGCACACAGGTGCACCGGATGCCATCCCGGCCGTCGGCGGTGCGATGGATCTCGCGATCGGCGCGAAGAAAGTGTTCGTCATGACCGAGCACATGACGAAGCAAGGCGAATGCAAGATCGTCGAACACTGCACTTATCCGCTCACAGGCATTGCTTGCGTCGATCGCATCTACACGGATCTTGCGGTGATCGATATTACGCCGCGCGGGCTTGAAGTCGTCGACATGGTTGAGGGTTTGACGTTCGAGGAACTCCAAAACATCACCCCCGTCCCTCTGATTCTCACGCCATCGGCGGCGCACGCCTGACGAAAAGGACAACTCATGGAAGATGCTTATATCTGCGACGCCGTACGTACGCCGTTTGGTCGCTACGGCGGCGCACTGTCCGCCGTGCGCGCCGATGATCTCGGCGCACTCCCGATCAAGGCGCTCATTGAGCGCAACGCGAATGTCGACTGGGCCGCGCTCGACGACGTCATCTACGGGTGCGCGAATCAAGCCGGTGAAGACAACCGCAACGTCGCGCGCATGGCGGCGTTGCTCGCGGGCCTTCCCGTAGAGGTGCCCGGCGGCACGGTCAATCGTCTGTGCGGCTCGGGGCTCGATGCGCTCGGCACCGCGGCGCGCGCGATCAAGACCGGCGAGACGAACCTGATGATCGCGGGCGGCGTGGAGAGCATGAGCCGTGCACCGTTCGTCATGGGCAAGGCCGATTCGGCTTTCAGCCGCTCGATGAAAATCGAGGATACGACAATCGGCTGGCGCTTCATCAATCCTTTGATGAAGGCGATGTACGGTGTCGATTCGATGCCGGAGACCGCTGAAAACGTCGCCGCCGAATTTTCAATCAGCCGCGCGGATCAGGATGCGTTCGCACTGCGCAGTCAATTGCTCACGGCCGCGGCGCAAGAGGCTCGACGGTTCGACGACGAATTGATTCCCATGACGCTTCCCCAGAAAAAGGGCGAACCGGTTGTCGTCAACAAGGACGAGCATCCCCGCGCCACTTCGCTGGAAGCGCTCGCGAAGCTCAAGGGTGTCGTGCGTGCAGACGGAACGGTGACAGCCGGCAATTCGTCCGGCGTCAACGACGGCTCGTGCGCCCTGCTGCTCGCCAACGAGCGCAGCGCAGCGCGTTACGGCCTGCGCCCGCTTGCGCGGGTCGTCGCGATGGCCACATCGGGTATCGCGCCGCGAATCATGGGCTTCGGGCCGGCGCAAGCTGTGCGTAAGGTACTTGATCGTGGGGGACTGACGCTAGATGAGATCGATGTCATCGAGTTGAACGAAGCGTTTGCGGCCCAAGCACTGGCCGTTACGCGCAGCCTCGGACTTACCGACGACGATGCCCGCGTGAATCCGAATGGCGGCGCTATTGCGCTTGGCCATCCGCTCGGCGCTTCCGGTGCTCGGCTCGCAACGACAGCGAGCTACCAGCTCGCGCGCACGGGTGGACGCTATGCGCTTTGTGCCATGTGCATCGGCGTCGGGCAAGGTATCGCCGTCGTGATCGAGCGCGTCTGAACCGCTGAACGACGCACGGGAATGCGCTAGCCATAAGTGCGTTCCCGAACCCACTTCGTCATGATCCATTTCTCACCCTGCGTCACGGGCGCGCCACCGTGCAGGGTCGATGGATCAAGCTGCCCTGCGCGATTCATATAGCGGAAGTAGACCGCGTTGCCTCGACGAGGCGCTACCGACATGCCGATCTCTGGAAAAACCGTTTCGCCACCTGCAGGGACGTCGTTGAGGTAGGCGATGAGGGTGGCCACTCGCTGTCCGCCACGGCCAAAATGGACGTTGCTGCCCGCTCGACCTGGCGGAAAATAGTCAAAGTGAGGAAGGTACTTCCCATCGACCGCGTAATTAAGTATCTGCAAGCCCTCGCCGTGATCCACAGGGCAGTTCATCAACTCTGCAAAGCGCCGCTCGATACGTGCGATAAGTTCGTCCTCACCGCGGTCAAACGATATTCCCTGACTGGTCCGGCTTGTGATGATATCGTCTGCACCCGTCTCCAGATTTACGACCGTGGAAGGGCGAAGCCGATTGCGTGAACGCTCAATCATTTCGTCGCATTCATCGTCGGTGAGCACGTTGCCAAAGAGAATCACCTCCGGCCGTGCATAGCGTGCCAACACGTTGACGTGTTTGTCGCCTGCTTTAATAACGTTGCCTGTGGCCACCGGCGAAGTGTCGTACCCATATTCGCCCGGCGTGCCGTCCGCTGTGACGGCCCCCGTGCTATCCGTGGATTCTTTCTTTGCCGTTGATTCATGCACAGCGGCTTGTGCAGCCGCATGATCGAAACCCGCTTGGATCATCGCAT
>JAXDQB010000220.1:0-3967 GCA_034668065.1 Paraburkholderia sp. | reverse complement strand
CTTCGTTCGCGCTACGCATAACGTTTGCTTGTTCCTTGATCCTTGCCTGCCGGCGACCCCCGCTTGCCTCGACGATCGGAGCAGCTCGCAGCCCCCTCAGCCGGCGACAAGCTTCAGCATTTCGTCGAGCGAGGCGGGATCCATGATGGCGCCGCCCACGAGATTGCCATCGATGCGCTTTGTCAGCCCGGCGAGCACCTTTCCCGGCCCGCACTCGATCAAGTGCGTCACGCCGCCCTTGGCCATCGCCTGCACACATTCGACCCAGCGCACCGGGCCGGCAGCCTGGCGCACGAGCGCGTCCTTAATGCCAGCGGGCTCCGAGACCATCGCAACGTCAACGTTATTGACGACGGGAACCTGCGGCACGCTCACCTCGACGCTCGCGAGGAATTCGCGCAGACGGTCCGACGCGGGCTTGAGCAGGGACGAATGAAAAGGAGCCGAGACAGCCAACGGCAACGCCCGCTTGGCGCCGCTGCCCTTGGCAAGCTCACAGGCCTTCTCGACGGCCGCCTTGTGGCCGGCGATCACGACCTGCGCCGGGGCATTGAAGTTCACCGCCTCGACCACCCCCGCGCTTTCGCGCGCCGCTTCGGCACATACCGCTCGCACAGCGTCATCCTCGAGACCGAGGATTGCGGCCATACCGCCCACGCCGACGGGCACCGCCGTCTGCATCGCTTGCGCACGAAAACGCACGAGCGGGAGCGCATCGCGAAACGCCAAGGCACCCGCCGCAACGAGCGCGGTGTACTCGCCCAGGCTGTGCCCTGCAACGATCGACGGCGCCGGGCCGCCGGCCTCACGCCACGCGCGATAAATCGCATAGGCCGCGCTCAGCATCACAGGCTGCGTGTTCGTGGTGAGGTTCAGTTCGTCGGCCGGACCTTCTGCAATCAGCTTGCCGAGATCCTGGCCCAGCGCGTCGGATGCTTCCTGAAGCGTTTCACGCACGACGGCGTGTTCGGCGAACGCATTGAGCATGCCAACCGCCTGCGAGCCTTGTCCTGGAAAAACGAACGCGAATTTCATGTCTTCCTCGTATTGCTGAAGATGATGAGATGTAATGCCGAGCGTGCGTGCGCACCGCCCACGCGGCGAAGCGCGGCGCCAAGCCCTTGTGCTGCCATTGCCCGCCGACAACGGTAATGACGTCGATAGCGGCGGACTGCAGTCAATAGCGAATAACGGATGCACCCCACGTGAAGCCGCCGCCGACGCCTTCGAGCAGGACGTGCTGGCCGCGCTTGATGCGGCCGTCGCGCACGGCGAGGTCAAACGCAAGCGGAATGGATGCGGCGGACGTGTTGCCGTGCTCGCCAACCGTCACGACCATGCGCTCCTGCGGCAGACCGAGCTTGCGGCAGGTGCTTGTCATGATACGGATGTTGGCTTGGTGAGGAATCAGCCAATCGACCTGGCCGGGCGACAGATGCGCCTTCTCGAGCGCCTCGAGGGCCACCTTTTCAAGCACGTTGACGGCAAGCTTGAAGACGGCCTGGCCATCCATATGAAGGAATGCATTGCCAGCCACCACGCCGCCGCTCACGTGCCCTGGCACGCAAAGAATGTCGGCATGGCTGCCGTCAGCGTGCAACGCGCTCGCAAGCACGCCGGGTTCGTCGGAAGCGGAGAGGATCACGGCGCCCGCGCCGTCGCCGAACAGCACGCAAGTCGTGCGATCGTCGAAATCGAGAATGCGCGAGAACGTCTCGGCGCCCACCACGAGCGCGGTGCGATGCTGACCGCTGCGAATGAGCGCGTCGACGGTTGCGAGGGCGTAGGCGAAACCTGAGCAAACGGCCTGGACGTCAAACGCAGCGCCAGTGTTCTTGATCTGCAGCTTGCTCTGCAGCAAGCACGCAGTGCTCGGAAAGACGAAATCGGGAGTGGAAGTCGCGACAACGATAAGATCGATCGACTGAGGATCGATCCCGGCCGCCTCGATCGCGCGCTGCGAAGCAATGAGCGCGAGATCGCTCGTCGACATGCCGGGATCGGCGAAATGGCGGGCATGAATACCCGTGCGGGCGACGATCCACTCATCGCTCGTTTCCACATTCCGCTTGGCGAGACGATCCGCCAGCTCCTGATTCGTGACACGGTTGGGCGGCAGATAACTGCCGGTGCCGAGCACACGGGAATAGACTTTCGGTTGGACCATTATGCTTTCGAAGAAACTGCGGCGCAAGGCTCGGCCGGCCGGCCGGCCGGACTCGCGCTGCCGGCGCCGCCAGCAACGCGTGCCGCCTGCTCGAGCGGGTAGGCGTTTTCCTCCATTGCTCGCGCCAAGCGTTCGAGGACGCCATTTTTGACGGCATCATACCCGCGTTTGATGGCCCACTCAAACGCGTAGGCGTCGGCAGAACCGTGGCTTTTGATGACGAGGCCGCGCAGCCCGAGCAGCGCAGCGCCGTTGTACTGGCGATGGTCGACGCGCTTTTTGAAGCGCATCAGGACCGGCAATGCAAGAAGCGCCATCAGCTTTGTGAGCGGAGAACGACCGAACTCCTCGCGGATGATTTCGGACAGCATCTGGGCGAGGCCCTCGGACGTCTTCAACGCGACATTGCCGACAAAGCCGTCGCAGACGATCACGTCCGTCGTACCCTTGTAGATGTCGTTGCCCTCAACATTGCCGCGAAAGTTCAGCGTGCTCGCGCGCAAAAGCTCGCCCGCGCGCTTGATCGTTTCGTTGCCCTTGATGACTTCTTCGCCGATGTTGAGCAACCCGATCGTAGGCCGCTCCTTGCCTTCCAGCGCGGAGACGAGCGCATGGCCCATTTCGGCGAATTGGAGCAGATGTTGCGGCTCGCAATCGACGTTCGCGCCGAGGTCGAGCATCATCGTATAGCCGCGCGGGTTCGGCATCGCCGAGGCGATCGCCGGACGCTCGATGCCTGCAAGCGTTTTCAGCACATAGCGCGACACCGCCATCAGCGCCCCCGTGTTGCCGGCGGAAATGCAGGCCTGCGCGCCTCCCTCTTTCACGAGGTTCAGCGCGACTCGCATCGAGGAATCCTTTTTCCGGCGCAGCGCCACTTCGACGGAGTCGTCCATCGCGACGACTTCCGAGGCAGGCAGAACCGTCAACGCAGGGAGACCCTGCGCTTTGGATTTTTTAAGTTGGGCGTGAATCGGCGCTTCGAGCCCGACGAGCACCAACTGCGCGTCAGGATTCGACCGTACGAAGCTGACTGCGGCGGGAACGGTCACGGACGGGCCGTGGTCGCCTCCCATGCAATCGATCGTAAGCTTTATAGTCATGGACTGCGACGAATTTCAGGCACAAAAAAGCGGCAGTTTAATGCCGCATTTTCGTTCAGCCAGGGAGAATTCAGGCGAGCCGCTCACCGCACAGACCAGAGCCGAACGCGGCAAGCATCGCTAAGAATGCGATTAGTCGTTCTTCGTCTTAACGACTTTCTTGCCACGGTAGTAGCCATTCGGGCTGATATGGTGGCGCAGATGCGCCTCGCCCGTGCTCGGCTCGACGGCGATCGGCGCCGCACCGAGGAAATCGTGCGAGCGGTGCATGCCGCGCTTCGACGGCGACTTCTTGTTTTGCTGGACTGCCATGGTAACTCCTAAAAATTTCCGCGATTCTAACACAGCCCGATCAGCGAAACGCCATGGCTGACAGGCCATCCCAACCGTTCGCCGCGCGCTGCGACTCTCTTGTGCAACGGCTTCAGTGCTTCTTGCCACCATCCTTGTTGCCGCCCTCGGGGCGCTTGAGCGCCTCAAGAGCCGCGAACGGATTCGGCTTGCCGGATCTGCCGCCCTCACCCGCATCGTCGCGCCCGGCATCTTCGCCTTCAACGGCCGCCGCAACCTCGCCTTCAACCTCGGCGTTGCTGCCGACACCCGAAACCAAACTTTCGTGCACCTGCGGACACACCTCGTGCTTCGGGACGAGTGGCACCGAAAGCAGCAACTCCTCTTCGATCAACTCGACGAGATC